>JAZNJK010000184.1:0-18772 GCA_045578005.1 Eubacteriales bacterium
TTGGCCTCCGACTTTGCTACTTTCAATAAACAATTTTTGGTGTATGCTTTCGGGTGTTGTTCTTACAAATTTTTGGCTTGTGCTTGATTGCGTTGACGGAAATATAGCAAGGTGTAAAAAACAAAAAACATTTATGGGCGACTTCTATGATGCAATAGCGGGCTATGGTCCATTTGCGTTCACAACAATTGGTCTTGGTATGGCTGCATACCATACATCCTTTTTGGTTGAACGAATCGGTGAAAATGTTAGATTTTATTTTATTCTTTTGGCTGCTGTAGGAGCAATGGCCAACTTGTATACTCGTATAATTCATCAAAAGTATTTGACATGTTTCTTTGTTGCAAAGAAAGAACTAGGAGAACTTGATGATATTACCTTAAAGGATACGGAGAACAGGAAGAGTTTTGCATATATAAGAGAATGGATAGACAAGAATTTTGGTGTGGCAGGATTATTTATGCCATGGTTGTTTGTTGCGCTTTTTACAAATACATTTGACATAATGTTAATAGTGTATACGTGTTATTACTTGCTATCATTTGTGGCTGTGGCATTGTTGTATTGCAAGAGAGCAACAAGTTTTGAAAAAGAAACACAAGAAAAAATTAAATCAAGGAATAAAGAGGAAAAATAACATGGTCATTGGTTATACAACGGGCGTCTTCGACATGTTTCATATAGGACATTTGAACATATTGAGACGGGCAAAAGAACAATGTGATTATTTGATTGTGGGAGTAAGCACTGACGAACTTGTTAGGCAAGATAAGAATAAAACACCGGTGATTTGTTTTGAAGAGCGATGCGCTATTGTAGAGTCTATAAAATATGTTGATAAAGTCGTTCCTCAAGAAAATAAGAACAAACTTGAAGCATGGGAAAAATATAAATTCAATAAAATGTTTGTAGGTTCCGATTGGAAGGGGTCAGCTTCTTGGACTGCGTTCGAACAACAATTCTTCCCATTAGGGGTTGAAATTATCTATTTTGACTACACGAAGGGAATATCGTCTACTTTACTAAAAGAAAAACTTGGCGGAGATATAAAATGAAATATCAACCTAAAGTCTCAATTATAATTCCCGTATACAATGGGAGTAATTATCTTAATCAAGCGATTGATTCGGCATTATCTCAAACTTACAAAAATTGTGAAATAATTGTTGTTAATGATGGTTCAAAAGATAATGGTGCTAGTGAAAAGATTGCGCTTTCTTACGGAGATAAAGTTAGGTATTTTTCAAAGCCAAATGGTGGGGTTTCCTCTGCTTTGAATTTGGCATTAGAAAAAATGTCGGGAGATTGGTTTTCTTGGTTATCTCATGATGATATATATTACCCTCAAAAAATAGAAAAACAAGTTGAGTTTATTAATCGTTTGATAGAAGACAATCCTAGCATAAACATTGATAAAATAACAGTTCGTTGCTCAACTAAATCGATTGATAAATACGGCAAAGTGATAAGAGTTCCTAGCTATAAAGGAGTTAAAGAACACGAATCACCAATCGATACAATGTTAAACAATGTTTTCAATTACCGATTGTCTGGATGTTCTTTTTTATTGCCAAAAGCTTGTGTTGATTATGTGGGAACTTTTAGAGAGGACATTCGAACGGTATCGGATGTTGAATATTGGTATAGGCTATTGTTTGCGGGATATGAGTTTTATTGTCTAGTTGATGAACGACTTGTTGGTAATAGATCTCATAGGCAACAAGTTGGAAAAACTAAAGTGAATTTATTTGATGAAGAACTAAATGCACTGCATATGGATATAGCCGACAAGCTTGTTAACATGGACGATGATAATAAGAAATATGTGGTTCTTAATTTTTACAAAGGTCTCGTCTATAGACATATGAAAAAAGCGAGTGAATATGTTAAGCAAAGATATTTAAAAAAATATGTAAATAAATTGCAGTATTATTTCACACTTCCAGTTCATTGTGCTGTGCAATGGATGCGCGGAGCTATGAGGAATGGTTTAAGAACCATTTATAGAAAATTAAAACTGAAATAGCATTTTATTGTTGCTTGAAAAGGAGGCTTATGAAGATAGCTGGAATTAATACTGGATTTAGAGGCAGTACTGGAAGAATAATGCTTGACGTTGCAAACTTGATGATAAAGAATGGCAACGAGGCGTATACCTTTTCGGGAACAAAAAAAGAAAATCCTCCAATTAATCACATATATTTTTCCAAGCCACTTGAAAATATAATTCATAGAGTAGCGAGTGTTTTTTGGGGAATATCTGGGCGAGGTTCTAGAAACGGAACCAAAAAGTTAATAAAGAAATTAGAACAAATCAAGCCCGATGTTTTACATCTTCACAATTTGCACGGTTGGTACATAAATTTGCCAATGCTGTTTGAGTATATAAGGAAAAATGATATAAGAACGGTTTGGACTCTACATGATTGTTGGGCGTTTACGGCACAATGCTCTCATTTTACTATCGAAAAGTGCGATAAGTGGAAAACGGGATGCTATTCTTGTCCAAGATATAGAATTTATCCCTACACATTTGTTGATAAAACACCAAAGATGTATGAGTTGAAAAAAGAATGGTTTACAGGCGTGAAGAATATGACAATAGTCACACCATCACAATGGCTCGCTGATCTTGTAAAACAGTCATTTCTAAAGGAATATCCAGTAAAGGTTATTAACAACGGAATAGACTTGAATATCTTTAAGCCTACAGAAAGCGACTTTCGCAAGAAGCATAATCTTGAAGATAAGAAAATTGTTCTCGGAGTAGCGTTTGGCTGGGGTGTTCGTAAGGGACTCGATGTGTTTATAGAACTTTCAAAGCGTTTGCCCGATAATTATAAAATCGTTCTTGTCGGCACCGATGAAAGTATTGATAAGCAACTTCCGAGCAACATCCTTTCAATTCATCGCACACAAAACCAAAAGGAACTTGCCGAGATCTATTCCGCTGCGGATGTTTTCGTAAATCCCACAAGGGAAGAGAACTATCCAACTGTAAATATGGAATCAATCGCATGCGGAACCCCGGTCATTACCTTTAGGACAGGCGGCAGTCCTGAAATCATCGATGAAAATACAGGCATTGCCGTAGATGTTGATGATATTGATTCTCTCTATCACGAGATAATTCAAATCTCCAAAGAGAATATACGATTTAAAAAGTTTTGTTTAGAAAAATCATGCAATTTTGATATGAATGTAAAATATGAAGAGTATGCGAAATTGTTTAAAGAAATAAATTCAAAAAGGACAAAAGTATGACACCTTATTTATTGATATCCATAATGCCGATAGTGATCTCGTTTCTCTATAAAGATATTGGCATAAATGATAAGAAAAAACGCAATTTTCTCGTTGTGTGTGGACTAATTTTATTTCTATTTATGGGATTAAGAAGCCGATATTTAGGAAGCACGGACACACAAAACTACTACAATATGATGAAAGTTGCTATAGGCTGTGATTCGTGGAGAGAATATTACAATAAAGATGGCGTTGAAGTCGGATTTCAAATGTTCACATTTTTATTGTCAAGGATTTTCACCAATCCTCATGCTTTGATCATTGCGTCATCTGCTATATTTGTTATTAGTGTATGCTTTTTCATATATCGCAACTCAAAAGATGTAGCATTTAGTTTGGTTATGTATATCACTCTTGGATTGATGTTGTTTGAAATGCAAGGAATGAGACAAGCAATTGCTATGAGTATTTGTTTGTTTGCATATGAATTTGTGAAAAAAAGGAAACTAATTCCGTTTTTGCTTTGCATTGCCTTTGCAATGACATTTCACATAACCGCGATGGTTTTTGTTGTTGTCTTTTTTGTTTCGATGATTCCGTATAATCTGTTGAACATGGTGATACTTACAGTTATATCTGTTGTTATGACATTTACGGCAGACAATTTGGTGCAATTTGCAAACGAAATCTTTAATATGGACTATGACAATACAGTATACGAAAGCGGAGGCTTGGTTGCTACTAGCATATATTTGTTGATTATTGTTTTCGCCGTTGTGGTAAGCAAAAATATGAAAAATTGCAAAAACGAATCTTCTATGTTTTATGTCTTGTGCATGGGTATGGTTTGCTTCGCTATGAGATATGTAGGAGCAAATATCGCGGAAAGAATAAGTTTTTATTTTATGTTTGCGCAATTAATAGTGTTGCCGAATTCAATTGCGTATCTAAAACAACGAGACAGGTTGCTAATAAAATTGATAGTATATATTCTTATGGTGTGTTTGTTTGCGTATAGACTCTCTACTGGCGAAAAGTTTTTACCATATGAATTTTATTGGATGAACTGATTTCTTTGATTGAAAAGGAAAATGAAATGGAAAATATAAAAGTATCAATATTATGCCTGTGTTACAATCATGAAAATTACATAAGAAAATGCCTCGATGGTTTTGTAATGCAAGAATGTGATTTCGAATATGAAGTGCTGATTCACGATGATGCTTCAACTGACAATTCGGCAAGCATTATTAGAGAATATGAACAAAAGTATCCAAATATCATAAAACCGATATATCAAACAAAAAATCAGCTATCACAAGGAATCGCGGTTTTTTACAAGCATATGTACCCCGTGGCAAAAGGCGAATACATAGCGTATTGCGAGGGCGATGATTTTTGGACTTCTAAAGATAAACTTCAAAAACAGGTTGATTTTTTGGAAACACATCCCGATTTTTCGGCATGTGTTCATAGATATGATACCGTGAATAAAATTGGAGAACTTACAAATGTAAAGACTTTCGGATATTATGAGACTGAAGGCATATATACCTTGAAAGATTTCGAAAAAAACGAATTGCCGAGCCAACTAGCTACATTAGTGTGTAGAAATTTGTTTTGTAAAACTGGGAAAGAATATCCAAAAGAATTTTTCCAAGCAAGGATGCAAGGTGATGTAAAATTGTTTTTGTATTTACTTGCTCATGGTGATATTTATCGCATGAAAGAAAAATTTTCATGTTATAGATTCGTTTGTGAGGAGGGTGGAGGTTCTTGGAGTTCAAGAATGAGAAACAATTACAATTTCCCTTACAATCAGTGGAAAGCGATAAAAAAATTGAAAAAGATTTTCAACAAGATATACGACAAAAAAATAAAACTAAAACAACGCCGAAAAATGGCGGCGTTTACTGCTTTTAAAATGCCGTTAAGAAAATTTAACTCAAAAACCGTATTCCACGCTCTACATGTTTTCATTGCTGAACGAGGAATGATATTGATGACTTTGAGAGCGTTGCTCAAAAAAGTGAAAAATAGGTGAAATGAATGAAAAAAATATCCATAACCGTTCCAATTTACAATGCGGAAAAATATCTTGAAAAATGTGTGGATTCTATAATTGCACAGACTTACAAGGATGTTGAAATAATCCTTGTCAATGATGGCTCGGTGGATAGTAGCGGGGCGATTTGCGATGAGTATTCAAAGCGTGACTCGCGAATAAAGGTTATTCACAAGGAAAACGGCGGGCTTTCAAGTGCGCGTAATGCGGGACTTGACGTTGCGAGCGGAGAATACGTTTCGTTTGTTGATAGTGATGACTGGATAGAAAATGACATGATAGAAACGTTATACAATGCCTGCGCATCGAATGGCGCGGAAATTGCATGCGGCGGACGTTATGACGTATATCCAAAAAGCACCATTGTTGGTTTGTGCCCTCAAAAAACAGAGTGTATAACCGTGCAAGAGATGATAAAAAAGCTTTTTGCCTCTACCGAATGTGATTGCTCGGTGTGTGATAAGCTATTCAAACGCTCACTCTTCAATGAGATTAGATTCCCTTTGGGTCAAATAAACGAGGATGAGGCGATTTTTTATAACCTTCTCACCAATGTTAATCAAGTGTCGATGGTGAATAAACCATTGTATAATTATTTTCACAGGGCAAGCAGTATTTCAACTTCCGATTTCACGGAAAGAAAACTTGTTTATCTTGATAATGCAATAAAAATAAAGACTTTTGTGCAAGAAAAATATCCTGAACTTCAATACGAGGCAGAGTCCTTTTATGCAACAAAGATTTTTTGGTTTTTGACTATGATTGATGAATCATCAAAAGGGGCAAGAAAAAAGTTCAAAACCATATTCAAGGAAAAATTGAAGGAACTTTCGAAAATAAAACGCTATTTGTCAAAGGTAAATAAAATTAAATACTATCTACTTCGGACAAGAACTTATCGACCGATAAAAAAACTGTCTGATAGACTTAACAATAATCACATATAAGAGGAAAAATGGAAAATATAAAGGTATCAATACTGTGCTTGTGTTTCAATCACGAAAAATACATAAGAAAATGTCTTGATGGATTTGTTATGCAAGAGTGTGATTTTGAATACGAGGTTTTGATTCATGATGATGCCTCAACTGATGCTTCTGCGCAAATAATCAAAGAATACGAGCAAAAGTATCCTAATATCATAAAGCCAATATATCAAACGGAAAACCAATTCTCAAAGGGAATAAAAATCTCTAAAACATTTTTATTTCCAAGAGTTAAAGGGGAATACATAGCGCTCTGTGAGGGTGACGATTTTTGGACCGATCCTCATAAACTAAAAAAACAAGTTGAATTTTTGGATGCAAATGCCGAATATTCCGCTTGTGTTCACCGCGCAACTCTTAAATTCAACAAAACGGGTGCGGAAAGCGAATTTCCTCGTATCAACGAGGGGAGGGAATTTTCGCTTGATGAAATTATCCGAGAGGGTGGCGGAATATTCGCAACAAACTCTCTTATGGCAAGAACCCAGGAGTATATAACTTTACCCACATGCTTTGAGGCAAAGGGATTTGGTGATTATCAAAGATTTATGTATGCAGCAATTTGTGGCAAAGTTTGGTGTATGTTTGATAACATGTCACAATACAACTGCGAAAACGAAGGTTCTTGGACGGCAACAGTATGGAAAAATCCCGAAAGGCGCTTGGCTCATCACAGAGAAATGATAAGAATGCTTAGTGCCGTCAATGAGTATTATGAATATAAATTCAAGGATGCACTTGAATTTAAAATAAAACAAACACAATTTGCGATATTTGTCCTTACAAATGACAAAAAGTCAATGAAATTGAAAGAATACAGGACTTTTTTGAAAATGCATAAAAGAATCAAATTTATTCAATTTGTTTTTAAATATTTTCCGTTTGTAAAGAAAATTTTGGATAGAAGATAAGAAAGTGAGGTTCGTTATGAACGAACAATCAACTTCTAAAGCGCTTGCTTGGAAACTGCTTGAGCGTTTTGGAGTTCAGGGCGTGCAGTTTATATTGCAAATTATTCTTGCAAGACTACTTGACCCCGAACATTATGGAGCACTTTCCATAATGATAATATTTACAAATTTAGCCACTGTATTTATACAAAGTGGATTTAATACCGCACTAATTCAAAAGAAAGATGCTGATGAGAGAGATTTTTCGTCGGTTTTATGGCTTTCTCTTGGAGTTGCTGGTGCATTATATGCCGTTATTTTCTTCACGGCTCCCGTAATAGCAAACTTTTATGAAATTTCTGAAATTGTAGGCCCGTTTAGAGTGCTTGGGCTTATGCTAATTCCAGGGGCATTTAATTCCATCCAACTTGCAGTAGTTAGCCGAGAAATGAATTTCAAAAAGGTCTTCACGAGTAATATTGCGGGAATAATTATTTCAGGCGTTGCAGGCGTCGGAATTGCTTATTTTGGTGGCGGACTTTGGGCGCTCGTTGCACAATATACGATAAATACAGTGGTTACCTGCATTGTAATGTTGTTTACTGTAAAATGGTATCCCAAGTTTATAATGGATTTTAAAAGAATAGGTTCGTTATTTTCATTCGGTTGGAAACTTTTGGCGTCCGGATTGTTGAATACCTTATATGAGGATTTAAGAAGTCTTGTTATAGGCAAGAAATACGATAGCGGAACACTTGGATATTATAATAGAGGAAAACAATTTCCACAGTTTTTCATAGGCGCAATAAACGGTGCAGTTCAAACTGTTCTCTTACCCGCCATGTCTAAAAAGCAAGATGATAAGGCGCAAGTAAAAGAGTTTGCAAGAACTTCGATTGTTGTTAGTTCTTATATACTGTTTCCTATGATGATGGGTCTTGCTGTTGTAGCTGAGCCGATGGTTAGACTATTGCTTACCGAAAAATGGCTTCCTTGCGTGCCATATTTGCAGGTGTATTGTTTTATTCTTGCATTTTCCCCTATTCACAGTTGTAATTTGCAAGCAATAAACGCAATGGGTAGAAGTGACATATTCTTAAAACTTGAAATAATAAAGAAGGTAATTGGAATTACCTCTCTTGTTATCGCAGTATTTTGCTTTGAAACACCGCTTGCAATAGCGTTGACTGGAGCATTTACAACGGTGATTAGTTCGTTTATTAACGCATTCCCAAATAAAAAACTAATTAATTATTCATACTTGGAACAAGTTAAGGATTTGCTACCATCCTTCATCGTGGCGGGACTTATGGGTGTCGGAGTTTATTTGATAAACTATATCAATTTGAATGATATAGTAACCCTTCTTATCCAAATTCCAACGGGAATAGCGCTTTACTTGGGATTTTCGATATTGTTCAAGGCAAAGGGGTTTGTTTACTTGAAAACTACGATAAAAGCGACATTGGACAAGAAAAGAGATAAAAATGCTTAACGAAAAAATGGTAAAAGAATTTTTGGAAAGCGTAGATGTGCTTTTTCCAACCCCGCTATCCAACAAACAAAATCTAACTCAATTTGCAAGTAAACTTGTCGAAAAGGCAACTATTTGCTCCGTTTGTGAAAATGAAAAAATTGTTTCTATGGTAGCGGGTTATACGGAAAATCTATCGAATAATATGGCGTATATTTCGATAGTGGCAAGTCTTCCGACAGCGCAAGGCAAGGGCTATGCGAAATCGCTTGTGAATGATTTTATACAAATTTGTAAAGAGAAGTCAATAAATGCAGTGCATCTTTATACATCTAAATCAAACAATGTTGCCATAAAGATGTATGAAAATTTGGGCTTTATAAGGTGGAATTTAGAAGTAGAAGACCGTCCCGAAGATTTGCATTTAATTTATTACATAGGAGAAAAACGATGAATGTGCTTTTAACCTCTGTTGGCAGACGCGCGTATATGGTTAAATATTTTAAAGAGGTAGTTGGAAATAACGGAGAAGTTCATGTTTGTAATTCGGACGATAAAACCGTTGCGTTCTATTATGCTGATAAGGCGGTGATTTCGCCGATTATTTATGACGAAGAATATATACCATTTCTTTTGAATTATTGTAAGGAAAACAAGATAGATATTTTGATTTCGCTTTTCGATATTGATCTTCTTGTTCTTGCGAAAAACAAAGAAAAGTTTGAAGAAATAGGGACAAGCGTGATTGTTTCAGATGAAGAGGTGGTTTCTATTTGCAATGACAAGTGGAAAACATATCAGTTTTTAAAAGAAAACGGATTTAATGTTCCAAAAACATATTTAACTCTCGAAGATACAATAAATGCTATTGATAGAGGGGAATTAAAATATCCCGTAATTGTTAAACCGCGTTTTGGTTGCGGCTCGATTGCAATGTCAATTGCCGAGGATGAAATGGCGCTTTTATACTATTTTAGAAGAAACACAAGAACGATAAACAAGTCGTATCTAAAATACGAGTCTGCGGATGTTGAGGATAAAATCATATATCAAGAATACCTTGATGGACAAGAATACGGCGCTGATATCATAAATGATCTTGATGGTAATCACAAAAGTGTTATCGTGAAAAAGAAAATCGCTATGAGAGCAGGAGAAACTGATATAGCGCAAATAGTTGATGTTCCTGAAATATCAAAAGAATTAACTCGTCTTGGAAACCTCACAGGACATATTGCTAATATGGATGTTGATGTTTTCTTGGTAGATGGGAAACCGTTCGTTTTGGAAATGAACGCCCGTTTTGGCGGCGGATACCCGTTTAGCCATATGGGCGGATGCAATTTGCCAAAGGCTATAGTTGCGTGGCGCTTGAATCAAAATATCAATAAAAAACTTCTTGAATCTCAAATTGGAATTGTGGGATATAAAGAATTAACAATAACGGAAACTATAAAATAAGGAATTGATATGGATAAACTAAAAGGTAAAAAACTGCTCATAATAGGAGGCGCTTTTCAACATTGTAAGTTGGTTGAGGCCGCTAAAGCGTTAGGCGTAATTACATATGTAACTGATTATTTACCATTTGAGCAAGCCCCTGCAAAACAAATGGCAGATAAATACTATATGCACAATATCACAGACATTGATGAAATAGTGCAAATGTGTATAGAGGAACAAATCGACGGAGTTATTTCGACTTCGTTGGATGCATGTCAAAAACCATATCAACGAATTTGTGAAAAGCTCGGACTTCCGTGCTTTGGCACGAAGGAGCAATTTGATATATTGACAGATAAAAATTTATTCAAGAAATACTGTCGTAAAAGCGGAGTAGATGTTATTCCTGAGTATAAATCGGATGATTTTGAGAATAAGGAAGTATGTTCGCAAAGAGTCAAGTTTCCAATACTTGTAAAGCCGGGAGAGAGTAGAGGGTCAAGAGGTCAAACAATTTGCTATGCATATGAAGAGGCATTAAATGCGATAGAGTTTGCTCGTAAAGAAAGCTCAAATGGTGAAATTGTTATAGAAAAATATATGGGACAAGCAAACGATTTTTCAATGACGATATTGATGATAAACGGCAAAGCATACCCAATTAGGACTGTGGATAGATATCTTGGAAAATATGAGGATGGCTTGGATAAGCTTGCAGTGGGTTCTGCATCTCCTTCTGTATTCACGGACATATATATGAATAATGTACATAACAGGGTGGAGAAACTCTATCAAGATATAGGAATAGTAAACGCTCCGGTATTTATGCAAGGGTTTGTAGACGGAGATACCGTGAGATTTTACGATCCTGGATTAAGATTGCCAGGTGGAGAATATGAAAGAATGTTTACAATTGCCACTGGTAAAAATCCTATGTATCCTTTGATTGAATTTGCTCTTACAGGAGAAATATCAAACGGACACTTATTCGATAAAGAAGATGTTTATTTAAAAGGCAAGGTTGTTGGACAAGTTCTACCAGCATTGCGAGCTGGAATAATATCGAAAATAAGTGGATTGGAAGAAATCAAGTCTTGTGAAAATGTAGTTGCTGTTTTTGAAAGATATCGTGTCGGTGAAACTATTAAAGCAACAAAAAATGTAAATCAACGCTTTTGCGAGATTGATATCGTATGCGATAGTGATGAAGAAATGAAGGAAACAGTCGATTGGATTTATGATATTTTGAGTATTCGTGATGAAAATGACAACCAGATGATAGTATCAAATTATGACACAGCGGTGTTCTATAAAAGAAAACAAAAATAAAGGAGAAATTTATGCCTATTGAATTCTTATATTTCGGAATAGTTTTTGCAGTAGCAATCGTTCTGTTTACTGTGTTGAAAAGACCGTTGCACGAATGTATGCTGGTGGCATTTGTAGTGTTGGTTGCGGTTACGAATACATGGGTTAATGTGGGCAAGTATATATGGGACGCAATGACGGAGCCGAGTCTATATGTAATTATAGTTTTTGTTGTTTCAGCTTCGCTTTTGTCAAAAACTTCTATTATTGATGATTGTATAGAGATAATTTTGTCAATATTTGGTAGATTTAGAGGCGGAGCAGGTTTCGTTGCAATAATTGGTAGTGCTTATATGGGATCATTGTCAGGAAGTGGTCCCGGCAATGTTGCTACAACGGGTGTATTTACTATTCCTGCGATGAAAAACTCAAAGTTTCCGGCGCATTTGGCTGCGAATGTTGAGGCGCACGCAAGCACAATGGGAAATATGATTCCGCCGGCAGGAATGATAGCGATAGCGTTTGCTGCACTTGATAATCTTTATCCAAATACATACACAATGTCACAATTTTGGATGCTTTTATGGGGGATAGCTATATGGTTTATTCTTCAAAGAATAATAACTATGTATTTGATGTGTCGCTACCACAAAGTAGAGCCTATGAACAAAACAGAAATTCCAAGTTTCAAAAAATCAATAAAAAAAGGCTGGAAGGCGATATTTTTACCAATAATAATCTTTGCGCCATTTTTCTTGACTAGCGCCTTTGACACTTTTTTTGCAGAAAGACTCGGCGCAGGAAACAGTGCGTTCTCAAATAGTATTCTTCTGTTTATACCTGCGCTCATAGTTATATGCGGAATCTTTTTGTCGGGAAAAGAAACCGTCAAAAAGATGACTCCGAAATTTATGTATAATGAAGTGTGCAAAGGTTTGAAAGGCGTTGTTCCTACATCGGCACTTGTAATGTTTGCTTATTTTATAAGCAATGTTTTTGCAGATATAAATGTAGAGGTTGCAATAGGAGAATATATAAGTTCCTTTGATTTGCCACTAGTGGCGCTTGCATTTATATTGCCTTTGTTTACGGCAATTCTCGGAATGCTTATTCCGGGTTCTACTCAGGTTAAAATATTTGGTGGGATAATTATATCAATAATTGCTTCTGCCGGAGGTAATCCTATGATGGCGGCCGCTATGCTACCTTGTATTTGCGGAGCGATGCACGGAGTTACCCCACCGTATTGCACCTGTGTTTATGTAGCCATGGGTATTGCCGAATCCGAACTGAAGCCCACAATTCAAAACTGTATGATATGGGTAACTATACATTACCTTTTGTCCGTTGTAATGATTTTATGCGCATTGCCCGTTTTGGGTCTTATTAGGTAATGGAGGTTTGTTATGAGAGAAAAAATCTACAATATAATGAATAAGGTCTATGGAATGTTGTTAATGACGTCGCTTTTCGCGGGATTTCTTCCTGTAATACCATTTATTGTTGCTATCATTATCGGAGGAACGTCTGCCGAGAAAATATGTCTTTTTCTATACAATCAGTATTATCCGTGGGTGATTGCGGCAACATCTATATCCGTTATTGTTGGACTTATCGGAATGTATGTTTCAAAAATGATAACGTTTGATATCAAAAAGAAACAAAAAACAAATGAAGAAGGTCCTGAATCTCAAATAAAAGGAGAAAATAATGTCAATTAACGTAACACGCTCGTCAATGCCCTTGTATGAGGAGTTTTGCGAGGAAATAAAAGAGCTTTGGGATAGCCACTGGCTAACCAATATGGGAAAAAAGCATAAACAACTTCAAGAGGAGCTTGAAAAATATTTGAACGTTCCTCACGTGACGTTATATACAAACGGACATCTTGCACTTGAAAATGTTTTGGTTGCGCTTGGGCTTGAAAAAGGTGGAGAGATTATAACCACACCATTTACATTTGCATCTACTACACACGCAATTGTGCGTTGTGGATTCACCCCCGTATTTTGCGATGTAAATGATACGGATTACACAATTGATGTGGCAAAAATCGAGTCACTCATTACGGATAAAACCGTGGCTATTGTGCCAGTGCATGTTTATGGAAATGTTTGTAATATAGAAGAAATCGATAAAATTGCCAAAAAACATAATTTGAAGGTTATTTATGACGCGGCACATGCTTTTGGCGTTACATACAACGGAGTGAATTCCGCAAATTTTGGCGATGCGTCAATGTTTAGTTTCCATGCAACGAAAGTATTCAACACTATCGAAGGCGGAGCAGTAACATTCAAGGATGATAATTTAGTTCAAGTCCTTAACGATATTAAGAATTTTGGTATTCGCGGACCTGAAGATGTTGAATACATCGGCGGAAATGCAAAAATGAACGAATTCCAAGCATCTATGGGCATTTGCAATTTGCGTCATATAAATGATGAACTTGCGAAACGCAAAAAAGCGGTAGAGCATTATCGCGCTCGTCTTGGGAATGTAGATGGAATTAAACTTTGTCCCGAACAGGATGGAGTAGTATCTAATTATGCGTATTTTCCTGTTGTTTTTGATGGTTATAAATATACTCGCGATGAGGTCTTCGCTATGTTGAGAGAAAAGGAAATTATTGCAAGAAAATATTTCTATCCGTTGACAAATGCGTTTGCATGCTATAAGGATTTCCCAAATGCAGGAGAGGACAAAACTCCTATTGCTAAGCATATTGCATATCGCGTTTTAACACTTCCGCTGTATGCGGATTTGACTAATGAAGAAATAGATCAAATTTGTGACATCATACTAAACTAAAATAAGGAAATTTTTATGTATAATTATTCCCCGAAGGTATCAATAGTAATTCCCGCGTATAAAGCGTCAAATTATCTTGCCGAGGCAATAGAAAGCGCCCTTGCGCAAACTTATGAAAATATTGAAATAATTGTAGTAAATGACGGCTCTCCGGACAACGGAGCAACAAGAACGGTTGCAGAGAAATATTTTGATAAAATAAGATATTTTGAAAAGCCAAATGGTGGTTCAAGCTCGGCACTGAACCGTGGAATCGCCGAAATGCAAGGAGAATGGTTTTCTTGGCTTTCACACGATGACCTTTATGAGCCTCGAAAGGTGCAACGCCAAATAGAAGAAATTAACAAACTTTACGAAAACGGCGAGGATGTTACAAATCATATCTTTTTTACAGGATCCCGTCTTGTAAACAAAGATAGAAAAATTCTTACAGAGCCAAAGCAAAAGGAACTTCAAAAAAAAGCGAGTAGAGTTAACAATGTAAGCGGGAACGAATATCTCGTAGCAGAACCTACAAAAAATAACTTCCATGGTTGTGGTTGTCTCGTTCACAAATCGGTATTCGAGCGACTTGGTGCGTTTGATGAAAACCTTAGGCTTTTGAATGATTTTGATTTGTGGTATAGGCTTTACACAGGTGGTTGCAAAGTGCATTATATTCCGGAAATTTTGGTTATGGGAAGAGTGCACTCCGCACAGGTTTCAACTTCTATAGGTTATTCTTATCATAATCCCGAGCAAGATATGTTTTGGAACAGAGCGCTTGATTGGTTAATTCAATACCATAGCGATAAGTATGAACTTTTTGTCCTATATGGCAAAAATGCATTCGAAAAGACAAGATATGAAGAAGGGAAGCGTGCATTCAAACACGCAAAAACAATAAAACCGTCAAAGGGACTTTCTCTTTGGATAAAGCAGTGCATATGTAGAACTAAGGCATTAGCATTGTCACTTGCGAAAAAAGTTTATTTAAAACTAATGAAAAGGTGAGCAAAATAATGGATATTACAAAAACAGTAAAACCAGCGCGAAATTCCAATCTTGAACTTTTTAGGATTATAACAATGCTATTGATAATAGCCCATCACTATGTTGTTAATTCAGGACTTACTTCGATTCCGAATGTGACTGATATATCCGTTAAGAATATGTTCTTGTGGATTTTTGGCGCGTATGGTAAGATAGGCATAAACTGCTTCGTCCTAATTACAGGATACTTTATGTGTAAGTCTCGAATAACCTTGGGGAAGTTTTTAAAACTTATTTTGGAAGTCGAGTTTTACAAAATAGTTATATACATAATCTTTTTAGCGACAGGAGTAGTCGAATTTTCGTTGGTTGGACTTGTAAAAACCATTTTGCCGTTTACTTCGGTTGCTCAAAATTTTACGGGTTGTTTTTTGATTTTTTATTTGTGTATTCCTTTTTTAAATATATTAATCAAAAACTTGGATGAGAAGATGCACATAAGATTGTTAGCGATTTCAATATTTACTTATGTTATTGTTGCCTCTATTCCTAAATTTTCGGTTACAATGAACTATGTTTCGTGGTATATCATTTTGTATTTTATCGCGTCATATATCAGACTGTATCCTAAAAAAATATTTGATAATACATTGTTTTGGGGGATTATGGCAATCGTGTCGTTTCTTTTGAGTGCGTGTAGTGTTATTGCGTGCTTGGCACTTAAGCATGGTACTTATTTCTTTGTTTCGGATTCTAACAAACTGTTGGCTGTAATAACAGGACTTTCGATGTTTATGTTTTTTAAAAATATAAACATAAAGACGAGTAAAATTGTAAACGCAATCGGTTCGACATGCTTTGGAGTTTTGTTAATACACGCAAATAGCGAAACAATGAGAAATTGGCTGTGGAAAACCACACTTAACAATGTTGAAAAATATTATAGTGATTATTTTTATTTGCATGCAATTTTGTCTGTGTTAGCTATATTTATTATTTGTTCTTTGATTGATTTGGTGAGAATACATTTTATAGAAAAGCCGTTTTTTAAATGGTGGAATAAAATTGAAAATAAAATAACCGAAAAATATCAAAATATAGAGAATAAAATTTGCAAAAAACTTGGGATAGGAGAAAAACAGTGAAAATAGTCCAAATAAATGCGACTTGCGGTGCGGGAAGCACAGGAAAAATATGCGTGGCTGTTAGTAAACTTTTGAACGAGCGTGGTGTTGAAAATTATATTCTATACTCCTTATATCAAAGTGACTATGAAAACGGAATAAAGTATATGTCCGATAAGGAAATCCCGTTACAAGCATTAAAATCCCGAATTTTTGGCAACTATGGTTTTAATTCAAAAAAAGCGACTAAACGCTTGATTTCAAAACTTAAAGAAATTTCTCCGGATATAATTCATTTGCACAATTTACATTCTCACAATGTAGATTTAAAGATGTTTTTTAATTATATTAAATCCCAAAAAATCAAATTATATTGGACTTTTCATGATTGTTGGGCTTTTACTGGATATTGTCCGCATTTCTTTATGACAAAATGCGGCAAATGGCAAACGGCTTGTAATGAATGTCCGCAAAAACGAGTTTATAGTTGGTTTTTTGATAATAGCAAAAAACTCTATAATGCTAAAAAAGAACTTTTTACAAATCTTGATTTGACTATAATAACACCGTCAAAATGGCTTGGTGACTTGGTGAAACAATCCTTTTTGAAGGAATATCCTGTGAAGGTTATAAATAATGGCATAAATTTGAATGTTTTCAAGCCGGTGCAAGGCGATTTTAGAAAAAGATACAATATTGAAAACAAGAAAGTTGTTTTGGGTGTGGCATTTGATTGGGGTGTTCGTAAAGGACTGGATATTGTGATTGAACTTTCAAGAAGGCTTCCCAGCGATTATCAAATTGTTCTTGTAGGAACGAATGATTCAGTCGACAAGCAACTTCATGGAAATATCATTTCGATTCATAGAACTCAAAATCAAAAAGAACTTGCCGAAATTTATTCACAAGCAAATGTGCTTATCAATCCAACAAGAGAAGAAAATTATCCTACTGTAAATATGGAAGCGATAGCGTGTGCTACTCCGGTTATAACATTTAAAACAGGTGGAAGCCCGGAAATCTTAGATGAAAAAACGGGTAGCGTTGTGGAAATTGATGATATAGATGCTATGGAAAAGGAAATTATAAGAGTTTGTTCAAATAATCCTTTTGATGAGCAAGATTTTATTGAAAGAGCAAAAAGTTTTGACGAAAACGAAAAGTTTTTAGAATACTTGCATCTATATGGCATAATATAAAAATTAATCTTATTAAATTTATCGTGTAAATTGCAAAAAATACCATTAATAGTTTTGCATTGATGCGTCATAATAATATCAGAGCGTTTGAGATTTGTTTAAGTTGTCTTGTTGATTAGGCGATTTATTCAAGTCGCCTATGCTCGATAATATAGATAAATTTAATAGGAGTTTACTAAAATGGCTAGTAACAAGATTACTGTTCCAGAAGCTAAGGCTGCTCTTGATAAGTTTAAGATGCAGGCTGCAAGCGAAGTAGGTGTTACTCTTAACCAAAACGGTTACAACGGTGACCTTACCGCTCGTCAAGCCGGTTCTATCGGTGGTCAAATGGTTAAGAAGATGATCGAGAGCTATGAAAATTCAATTAAATAATTGAATTTAGCATTCTCTAACAAGAAAAAGGCGTCTAATAGGACGCCTTTTCTTCATTATTATAATATTTATCTATAAAAATTTCAAAAAAATTAATTAAACTATTGACAAAAGATCAATATAATGATAAAATAAAAGCCCACGCAAGAAAAACTCTCTCAAAAACCCCGAAAAAACTTTAAAAAAAGATAAAAAAAGTTTAAAAAAGGTATTGACAAGAGGAGAAATGCGTGATATAATACTATGGCACGCTAACAAAAGCGATGCAAAAAAGATCCTTGAAAATTGAACAATGAAGAAGAAATTTAGTTAAGATAACTAAGTACAAAGACGGAACTCTTAAAATTCTTTTAGAGAAAAAGAACTCAAACAAGTAATTAAGAATTAGAGCTAACAAACGAGCTTTAAGAATGATTTAAGATTCCTAAGGGAATATTAGATAACATTTTTAGAGAGTTTGATCCTGGCTCAGGATGAACGCTGGCGGCGTGCATAACACATTCAAGTCGAACGGACTAATGGGGCTTGCTCCATTAGTTAGTGGCGGACGGGTGAGTAACGCGTGAGTAAACTACCTGTATGTGTGGAATAACACAGGGAAACTTGTGCTAATACCGCATAACATATAACTATCGCATGATAGATATATCAAAGAGCAATTGCATACAGATGGACTCGCGTCTGATTAGATAGTTGGTGAGGTAACGGCCCACCAAGTCTACGATCAGTAGCCGAACTGAGAGGTTGAACGGCCACATTGGAACTGAGAAACGGTCCAGACTCCTACGGGAGGCAGCAGTGGGGAATATTGGGCAATGGGCGAAAGCCTGACCCAGCGACGCCGCGTGAGGGAAGAAGGTCTTCGGATTGTAAACCTCT
>JAZNJK010000185.1:0-6127 GCA_045578005.1 Eubacteriales bacterium
CGGAATATGGTTTGCGTCTTACTTTTTCAGTGAGTTGTCCTGCCTCATCATATCCTACATAGCCTGGGGGCGCTCCTATAATCTTAGATACGGAGTGCTTTTCCATAAATTCGGACATATCAAGGCGCACAAGTGAGTCGGGGGTGTTAAAGAGTTGCGATGCAAGAGTCTTTACAAGTTCGGTCTTACCTACTCCTGTTGGTCCTGCAAAGATGAAGGACACCGGTCTACGCTTTGTAGAAACACCTGCTCTACCTCTTCTAATTGCACGGGCAACTGCCGAAACTGCCTCATCTTGACCGACAAGACGCTTTTTGATATTTTCTTCAAGGGTTGCAAGGGTTGAAAATTCATCAACTGAAATGTTTGTTGCAGGAATTCCTGTCCATATCTCAATAACATCGGCAATATCCGCTACTGTCATTTGAGTATCGTTACAAAGTTTATCAAGTTCTTCCTTTTTCAAAACGAGTTGAGATTTTTCACTTTTCAACTCGGCAAGAGCCTTATATTCAGTTTCAGTTGGCACTTTGCCTTCCTCAGACATTGAGTTATTGAGTTCCTCAGTCTTTCTATCAACTGACGCAAGGCGCTCCATAAGAGCGTATCTTTCGTTGATATGTGGGGAATTGAGTGCGATGCGCGAACAAGCCTCATCAATGATGTCTATTGCCTTATCGGGCAAAAATCTATCGTTGATATAGCGCTCACTCATCACGACTACTGTTTTGATTATATCATCGGGGATTTTTACACCGTGATATGTTTCGTAATATACCTTAATGCCTTTGAGCATTTCGATACAGTCTTCAATCGAAGGCTCCTCAACCTTTACGGGTTGAAATCTTCTTTCAAGGGCGGCATCCTTTTCGATGAATTTGCGATATTCTTTAAGAGTAGTTGCGCCGATTACTTGGATTTCGCCTCTTGAAAGGGCGGGTTTTAAGATATTTGCGGCATTCATACTTCCCTCGGAGTCGCCTGCTCCGACAATTTTATGAACTTCATCAATAACGAGGATTATGTTTCCTGCGTTTTTAACCTCGTTAATAAGTCCTTGCATTCTACCCTCGAACTGTCCTCTAAACTGAGTTCCTGCAACGAGGGCGGTAAGATCAACGAGGAACACCTCGCAATTTTTAAGTTTATACGGAACATTTCCGTCGGCAATCTTTTGCGCAAGTGCCTCGGCAATAGCGGTTTTACCAACACCGGGTTCACCGATAAGGCAAGGATTATTCTTTTGACGGCGAGAGAGGATTTGAATTACTCTTTCAAGTTCACGGTCTCTACCGATAATTCTATCAATTTTTCCGTTTTTTGCGGAAGCGGTAAGGTTTTGGCAAAATGTATTAAGATGTTTTCTTTCATCTGCCTTTTGCTTTGCCTTTTTGCCTTTGTTATTATTTGAAGGGTCGTTTGCTCCGTCCTTATTTTCGGTGCTTTGGTTATTATTCATAATAGAACCGACTGCACGCATCATTTTATTGAAGTCGATGGTTGGGAAATCACCCTCGTCACCGTCCGTATCTCCACCGCCAAAGATTGCGGGAAGCCCGTTTTCTTCAAGAAAACTTTCCATATCCGCAAGGTCGCTATCGCTAAGTCCTGTTTGACGCAAAATTTCATCAACCTGACCTATTTTAAGTTCCCTCGCGCACGCAAGACAAAATCCCTCTTGCTTTGTTTCGTTGTTTTCGGTGCGAGATATAAAGACTGTTGCCGGTCTTTTTTTACATCTTGAACACATTGTTATTTTTGCCATACGAAAATACCTTTACTTTTTGCTTATTTTGAGAATAGACCCGGAATTATTTCAAGAGCCTCTGCTTTCGCAAGAAGTCCGAGAATAATTGAGTCGGTAACAACATTTGGTCCTATAACATCGGGTAGGAATGTTGACACGACAGTCAATACTGTGCCAATTACCCACGCCAAGAGTGATGCCCACACAAGTCCGATTGCTCCACCGAGGAGTCTATTTAAGAAGTTTAGCACAGGCACATGAGTTATAAGGTCGAGAATGTGAATAACGATAGTCAATGCTATTATTGCAATTATGAACACTACAAGTAGCGCGATTGCAAGTGAACAAAAGTATGAAAGTGATGAGCCGATGTTTTCGGACATTGCCACAAGCACTTCATCATTAAGTTCCTCAATTGTTGAGAATTGAGTCCCAAGTTCATCGGTATTAAGACCGAATTTTACAAGAAGGCTATTATATGCCATCGGGCAAGTTTCATAGAGGCTAACCAAATCAAATGTCGGTTCACCACCCTGTGCCGATTGGACAAGTGAGTTATAAACCAACTGTGTTATTGATTTATTCATAAACATTGTATCGAAAAGTCTTGCAATTGGCACTCTAAGAACATAGGCGATACCGATTGCAAAAAGCGATTTTAATGAATTAAGCACGGATTTTACAAATCCGAGTCGTGCGTGTCTAACAACGAATATAATCGCTATTATCACTAAAATTATATCAATTATAATTCCCATTGCGTTTTCTCCTTATTAGAATTATACTTCATACACAATAATTATATATTTATTTTTAAGAATTGTCAATAGTATGTGCAAAATAAACTTATTATAAAACAAAAGATTTCCGCTTTTAAGGGCGAAAATCTCTGATTTTTTATTATTCTCCTATTACGAATCCCGCAATTATCTGCCATATGTTATTTCGGTAGAAGAAATCGAGGAATATCGAATCTGTAATAAGTGACTCGGTAAACACATTTGCGTTGTAACCTGCACCGAATTGGATAACCCAAATTACGACAGTTGCAAGAAGTAGAACTACTACTGCTGAGAATACAACACCGATTGCTGCGCCGAGCAAAATATTAAGAAATTTGAAGATTGGAATTTGTCCTACCTTATTAAGAAGAACTCCAAGAACAAGAAGGACGATTTCAACGACTACAAATATGATGATTACCGCAAGAACCGTTGAGATGAATGAGGAAAGGAGTCCGCCAAGACTAAGCGAAAGTTCATCAACTATTTCGATTGGCGCGCTCTCTCCACTATAAAAATACTTTTGAATTGTTTGTTCATCAACACCTGAACGCATAAGCGCATTTGTAAACCACTCGGGAATTCCGTCAAACAAGGTGTAGAGGTTGTAGCCCCCCGCTCCATTATCCGTAGAGATAAATGCGTTATAAACCCAACCTTGCGACATACTTGCAAATATATTTTTGTCAAGCAATCCTGCAAGAGGTGAGTTGAATAAATATGCGAATAGGATTGCAAGGATTGTCCTTGCAAACGCCATAAAGGAACGAATAAAGCCCCTTGCGGCGTTTCTGATTATGATAATCAAACAAATAAGTGCGATGACTATGTCAATTATTAAACTAACCATTTTTACCTGTTTGTTCAACCTTTCGACTCGTTTGAGTCAATGTATTTTAGTGTTCCACAGGTTTCCCTGTGCATAATATTATACTACCTTTTTCGGCATTTGTCAATAGAGGTATTAAATTTTACTACTGATTTTATTTGTAATATACCTTTTTCAAGTATAAGCCGTCGGGTCTTGCGGTAGCACCGGCGTTTTTGCGCTCTCTCAAATTAATGATCCACGGCACGGTGCTTTCGTTAATCTTGCCCTTTTCGATGTCTAAAAGCGTTCCTACCATGATTCTGACCATATTGTAGAGAAAGCCATCTGCCACTACATGAAATTCGACTATATTGCCTTTGCGTGTCAGGTAGCACTTATGGACTGTGCGAGTGGTGTCCTCGATTTTAGAACCTGTTGACATAAAGGCATCGAATTTGTGTGTGCCGACAAAGAAAGATGCTCCCTTTTGCATTTTTTCAAACGACTCGAGGCTAATTTCTCTTCCATATTCAAGGACTCTTCCCGCCAAGAACGGATCACGAGTCGAAGAAGTGCGGATTTTATAGACATATTCCTTCTTTACCACATTATAGCGAACATGAAAATCGTCATCTACCTCTTTGGCGGAAATGATACATATATCGCTTGGAAGAACACTGTTTAGTGCTACCGGAACTTTGTCAAGGGGCACGGTAATTTGATTTTCCTTATCTTTTGGCTCTACTGTTGCGCAAAAACCGAGCGCATGGACTCCACTGTCAGTGCGACTGCAACCTGTTACATTACATTCAAAGCCGAATGCCTTTTTACACGCTCTATTGAGCATGAGTGCAACAGTTGGCTTGTCGCCCTGTATTTGATATCCTGAGTAGGCTGTGCCCACATACGAAAGGGTTAGAAGAATTTTCATTTTTTGCTCCCGAAATCAAATCGAATAAACATTTGTGTAGATATTCAAAAGAATAACTCCTGCCAAAAACGAACAAGCGAGGAAAAGTCCAACAAAATCCCTTGCTTTCATTTTTAGTTGTTTCATTCTCGTTCTGCCATTTCCACCATGATAACATCTACATTCCATTGCAGTAGCAAGTTCTTCTGCTCTTCTAAACGAAGAAATGAAGAGTGGAATGATGATTGGTATCAGAGCCTTAGCGCGTTTTATAAGTCCACCGCTTGAGAAGTCAGCACCTCTTGCCTTTTGAGCATTCATTATTTTAGAGGTTTCATCAACAAGTGTCGGGATAAATCTAAGCGCAATGGTCATCATCATAGCAAACTCGTGAACAGGAACTTTTATCGCTTTAAGTGGGGCGAGAGAAAGTTCAAGTCCGTCGGTGAGTTCGATTGGCGTTGTGGCATAGGAGAAGAAAATACTCGTTTCCAAAAGAAGAAGGATAATTCTAAGTGCAAGAAGTCCTGCGTTATAAAGTCCTTCTTTGTAGAGTGTGAGTGTCCAAAAATTAGGAATTACCTGAACCGAGAAAATCGGCTCACTATTTCCCACGGTAAGAAACATATTCAATACCGCGGTGAAAAGGATTATTATGGTAATTGGTTTTAGTCCACTGAAAATAATTCTAAGTGGCACTCTACTAATGATGACGGTCAATATTAGGATAGCGGTAAGGAACGCAAATGCGTAAACCTCTTTGGCTACGAAAATTGACACGATATACATCACTACGAAAAAGAGTTTTGTTCTCGGGTCGAGACGGTGAAGGACGGAATTAGTTTCGTAATACTGTCCTATCGTTACATCAAATGACATCCTTATCACCTCCCGATGCGTATTTGGCAAGCGCCTCTTTTGCACCGTCTACGGTGTAGATATCTGAACTTATTTTAACACCGTTTAGGCGTAGGCGCGTCACAATTTTGGTGACATCGGGAACATCAAGTCCTGCGGATTGCAAAATTTCGCTCTGCGAAAAGACTTCTCCCGGTGTTCCTTCAAGAATGAGTTTGCCATGTGACATAACTATAATTCTATCGCAATACATCGCCATATCTTCCATACTATGACTAACGATGACTACGCTTGTTCCACTTTGCTTTTGATACTCTTTTATTCCGCCGAGGATTTCTCGTCTACCTCTTGGGTCAAGACCTGCGGCAGGTTCATCAAGAACGAGAAGCGAGGGTTCCATCGCCATAACACCCGCAAGAGCAACGCGTCTTTTCTGTCCTCCCGATAAGTCGAACGGTGATTTTTCGAGCATTTGGGCATCAATTCCGCAAAAACCTGCACTTTTTGCGACCCTGTGTGCGATTTCGTCATCGTTAAGTCCCATATTTTTAGGTCCGTATGCGATGTCTTCTTTAACAGTTTCGGCAAAAAGTTGGTATTCGGGATACTGCATCACCATTCCAACTTTAAAGCGAATGCGCGCGATTTGTTTTGGCTTTTCCCATATATCTTCGCCATCGACAATTATTTGTCCGCTATCGGGTTTTAGAAGTCCGTTAAACATCTGAACAAGAGTCGATTTTCCCGACCCTGTGTGTCCTATTATACCTGTTATCAGGTTTTCCTCGATGGTGAGCGACACATTATCGAGTGCGTGTATTTCGTATGGCGTCTTTTTGCCATATACGAAGCTCACATCCTTCAATTCAACTATTGACATCTTTGTTTCCTATTTTTACCTTTTATTTTTTAATTTTATCGATTTCTTTTTGAATGATTTGCGCGCAGGTGTCAAAATCGTACACGCCTAACGGCATATTCAAACCGAGCTCCTTGTTTAGCTTATACAGAAGCTCAAC
>JAZNJK010000186.1:0-5051 GCA_045578005.1 Eubacteriales bacterium
ATAAAAAATACCTAAAAACCCTACCCCGTGTCCGTAGAAGGCGCAAAATTCGTTCCACGCTTAGCAAAATCAAGCACAAAATTTTCAAATAACAAAAGACGGAGAAAAATTCTCCGTCTTTTTATAAACATTATCCTACACCATTTTGTGTGGGATTTTTTTGTATACCCAAAAATCAACTTCAACCGTCGTGTCAACTTTGTCAACTTGTTCAAGTTTTGCCTTGTCAGCAAGACTTGTGCGGTGAAAATACGGTGTCATTTGAAATAGTGACCATATTGTGTCCTTGCCGTAAACTGTCGTAGAGTAGGAGATATTCTCACGGCGCACAAGGTCAAAATCCGGATACTCCCCCTCGCTCGGCTCATTTAAATAAACCTCATCGTAAATGACTTTTTTAAGCCCGTCGAGGTGCTTTTCCCCTGCCGATACGACAATTAGATACCCACCCATACGAAGAATTCGTGAAAATTCCGCATCGGCAACAGGGGCGAATGCGTTGACAATGACATCAGCAACTCCGTCTAAAAGAGGTAAGTCGAAAATGTTTGAAACAGCGAAGGAAGTGTTTGTGATTCCGTTATTTTTGCAATATTTCGCACCGTGTTCACAGCCAAATTTCGACATATCAAAACCAATTACACTTGCGCCCGAAATTTCCTGTCCGATTTTTGCAGTGTAGTAACCCTCACCGCACCCCGCATCAACAACTACCGATGGTGAAAGGGAAGAAATAATTTCGCAAAGTGTTTGCCGTATCATCTCATAACAACCCGATTCAAAAAAGCGTGTCCGTGCCGAAATCATCTCTTTTGAGTCCCCTGCACGCGCATTGTTCATTTTACCGGGATTTAGTAAGTTTATGTATCCACTTTTTGCAAAATCGTAGGAGTGATTTTTCTCACAAACAAGTGACCTGTCTTTGTGATAAAGTGATGTTTTGCAAATAGGACAAATAAGAAAATTTTCTTTATCCATATAATTTCTCCAACTGCTCAATTTGTGTTGATTTTATAAAATATTTATGTTATTATATATAGTAGAGGTAGTGTAAATAACTACTATCCTATTTTACAATATTTAAAGGTGCAAAGCAAGTCCTTTGGAGGAATTATGTTAAAAGAAAATCAAAAATACATATTAAAGTGTGAGGAAACAAATAATTTTGGTAACGCAGTTTGCCGTATCGACGGAATGGTCGTTTTCGTTTGCGGTGCGGTAAGCGGTGATGTTGTCGAGGCGGAAATTCAAAAAATCACCACAAGTTACGCAGTCGCAAATGTGACTAAAATCATCACCCCGTCACAATCAAGAATAGAGCCAAACTGTCCCGCCTTTGGTGAGTGTGGCGGATGCACATTTTTGAATGTTAGCATCGAAAAGGAAAACGAAATCAAAACAAACTATGTTAAATCAACATTGTCAAAATTCGGTATAGATGCCGAGGTCGAAAACACCGTGTGCAAATCTTGTAGTGAATATCGTAACAAGGTCGTTCTTTTCTACGAAAAAGGCAAACTCGGTTATGTCCGTTCCGCATCAAATAAGGTTGTCCCCCACGAAAGATGCCCCCTTAACGAAAAAATCATTGATGACATTGCCAACTTCACACTAAACGAAATTGATACTACATACCTTCGCGCCCTCTTTATTCGAAAAGCATCGGGAGAAAATGGTGGAATTATGGTTTGCCCCATTTTCAAAAAGCCTACTGATGTAAAACACTACGCAAGAAGATTGAGAAATGAATTTCCAAGAGTTGAAAGTGTTATGTCGGGCGTGTGCGCAGGTAGAGATTTTATAATTGAGTCCTGTAAATTCAAACATGTCCTCGGTGAAGAGGGAATAATTGATGAACTTTGCGGACTTGAATTTTTCATCTCACCAAAGTCCTTCTATCAAGTAAATCACGACTGTGCAGAATCGCTTTATGAAAAGGTTTTGTCCTTACTTGATGTTGATGAATATAAAAATGTTGCCGACCTCTTTTGTGGCACAGGCACAATAGGACTCATCGTTGCAAAACGCACAGGCGCATATGTTTACGGAGTAGAAATCGAACCCGAGGCAGTAAAGGACGCAAAAAACAATGCCACCTTTAACGAAATAAGCAATATTGAATTTTTTGAAAAAGACGCAAAGGACTTTGATAGACACGTAGATGCGTGTATCATCGACCCACCAAGAAAGGGCTGTTCCGACTTTATGATTGAAACCCTTCTTCGCCTCTTGCCCGAAAAAATCGTCTATGTCTCGTGTAACCCCGATACCCTTGGGCGTGACCTTAAAAAACTCACTAAAAAATACGAAATTTCCTCTCCCGTCACCCCGTATAACATGTTCCCAAGAACAAACCACGTCGAGAGTGTCGTTTGTCTGTCACGAAAATAAGCGATTTTGACCCTAAAATGGGCATTTTTCAGCCTTTTGAGCCTATTTCTCGGTCAAAAGGCTGTTCTTTTTTGCGTTTTGCTTGATTTTTGTCTTGTGACAAATGTGATTTTCGACCTAAGGTCAAAAATCCAAAATACATCAGTTTGAGGAAACATATTGGGAAAAATGGCTGTTTTCGTCGAAAAATCGCTTATTTTTCTTTAAAAATGGCGAACTCATAACAAAAACGCCCTTTGATATGTTTACCTGAACAGATTGAATGTCAAAATCTGTGTATAAAATATTTATTTTTGTGGATATTTTGTTGAATTCTGTGTATTGGTGTGTTATAATAGAATCAACTTTGAAAGAACGAGGTTTTACATATGGCAGTAAGCTACAATAAACTATGGAAATTGCTCATAGATAAGGGCATGACAAAAACCGATCTGCGACTTGCAACGGATATGTCAACGACCACCCTTGCCAAGCTCGGCAAGAACGAAACTGTGTCTATGGATATTATGCTACGAATTTGTAATGTTCTGGAGTGCAGTTTTGATGATATTATGGATGTGAAGAAGGAGGATTAGTGCGATGGAAGAACTTATAGAAAAAATTGAAGAGCTAATAATTGTGATAAACAATAATTCCGTTCCTTTGTGGTTGAGTATAGTAGGGATTCTCGTTCCTATATTTATTTCAATTGTCGTGGCTATTCAAGCATATATCCAGCACAATAGCAATAAAAAATTGCAAATGTATATAAGCGAAAAAGAAGCAAGAATACAGATGCACAGTGATTTTTTAACAATATATGATTCATTTTGTATTGCCCAAAAATGCATTGGTCCATCAAGAAACAAGATAGATGAGATTTTTGCAAATCCCAACTTTCTGTCGCAATGGTATGATGACTTACATAAAGCTTCGTTTGGTCTCTGCCAATCCACAAATCGCGCCCTCTTGTTACTTCCTGAAAGTGACACTAATTTAAGAAACACATTGGATTCTTTATTTAAGAAATACCGAGACTTGGTTGAACAAGTCTACGATTATATCTCAACAGGAAAGCTTGAATATGACAGAGGACAAGCATGGAGCAAACTCAATCCGCAATACGGCATCTTTGTTGGTAACTACGCCATGTTAAGTAGCAATCCAGTGGCTTATGGTGATTATATTAAATTGTTTAGCAATGAAAATACAAAGCAAATTTCCGAAGCCATTAAGGAATTGCTTCCACTTTTTGAGTATGAGAAATTCGATAAATTTTTTGAACCTTACTTGAGAATAACCCCCGATATGAAGGAGAAGAGAAAATGAGCAATATTATTCAAGCAATTTACAATATTTATCACTGTCCAATTTACAAAACTGGTGAGCATTACTATGCCAAAAACAGAGCTAACAATATGGGCGATGCATTGGAGCATTTTATAAAGGACTCTTTTGCAAACTCTTATGGACTTGATGAAGCTGATGCTATGCGAGCACATTCCGAAACGTTTGCTTATCTTGGAAACCAGAACAATCCCCCTGATGCTATATTGCGCGGTGGCGATGCGATCGAGGTCAAAAAAATTGAATCTCCTACTTCAGCATTAGCATTGAACAGCTCTTATCCAAAGGCAAAAATTTATCGTGACAGCACTATGCTTACTGCAGCTTGTAAATCCTGCGATGGTGGCACTTGGGATGAAAAGGATTTGATTTTCGCAGTAGGCGTTGTTAAAAATGAAGAAATTAAACAACTTTGCTTCGTGTACGGCGAAGACTATGCAGCCAGCCGTGAAATATATGAGCGGATACGCACTCAAATTAAGAATGGTGTCCTTGAAATTCCCGACATCGAATTTGCGGAAACCAATGAATTAGGTAGAGTGAATCATGTTGATCCTCTCGGAATTACATATTTGAGATTGCGTGGAATGTGGCACATTGAAAATCCGTTCCGAGTTTTCAGATATGCATACGAGTTTGATAATACAAAGTCGTTCAATTTTCTTGCTATTATCAATTTTGAGAAATATGAATCTTTCCCGAAAGCTGATAGGATTTTAATTGAACACGAAATCGGGATTGATATAAAGTTCAGAGAAATAAGAGACCCCAACAATCCTGCCATGATGAAAAAAGTGGTAGTAATCACATTTGCGAGGTAACAAAGATTTGAAAGTTGTAAGTTTATTTTCCGGGGCAGGTGGTATGGACTTGGGCTTCGAAAAAGCCGGGTTTAAAATCATTTTTGCCAATGAGTTTGACAAAACAATATGGGCAACATACGAAAGAAATCATACTGCGCCTCTTGACAGAAGAGATATTCGTCTTATTCCTTCCGAAGAAATCCCTGAATGCGACGGCATTATCGGTGGACCTCCTTGCCAAAGCTGGAGCGAGGCCGGTGCCTTACGTGGCATAAATGACGAGCGCGGTAAGTTGTTTTATGAATACATACGAATTTTGAGGGACAAACAGCCTAAATTTTTCGTTGCCGAAAATGTTTCGGGTATGCTTGCCGATATGCATCGTGAAGCGGTACAAAATATCATCCAAAGCTTTGAAGATGCAGGATATAACATATCCGTCACGCTTGTAAATGCGGTGGATTATGCTGTTCCGCAAGATAGAAAAAGAGTTTTTTATGTGGGCATACGCAAAGATTTGAATATGAGATT
>JAZNJK010000187.1:0-2790 GCA_045578005.1 Eubacteriales bacterium
GGGGGCAAGGCGGTGCGGACCGCCAACCGAGTGCCGACATCGTTTAGTAGGAGTTGTTTCAATCCACCCCGAGCAATTTTCCATAAGTTAGGAACGATTGCTTCAAATCCCAACGGCACAACCACATTCCGCACTCCGAATTCCGAATTCCGCATTAAAAAAAGGTTGTCGCAAGACAACCTTTTTTGTTAGTCAGTAACATCAAATCTCGGACGGGTCTTATATGCGCCTTTTGTAAAGTCGGGAATTTGTTGTGGCATTCCGCCTTGCTCAATTGAGATAGCGGAAAGTGGAGTGATTACCATCCAAGCGGCAGCATCGTATACATCTATTGGCATATCCTTGCCTTCAAGAAGTCTGTTTGCGAAATCAAGAAGTTCAAAGTAGTCCATACCGCCATGACCTGCGTCCATTTGTTCTTTTGTGATTGTGCGCCAAAAGTCAGGAAGGTATTCCTTATATTTTTCGGAGTTGTTAAGATTGTCCCTTGCGTATTCCGATGGCTCCCAATAATCTTTTTCGCCGTCCATGAAAACGGCATCATATGCTTGTTCATACATTCCGTCAGTTCCACGCACGATAAATTCTCTTGAATAAGAGCGAGGAAGACAAGTGTCAAGTCTAATGAGAATTTGCTCACCATTTTCGCAAGTGATGATTGTGTTTACAATGTCAGCCTGTTTGAATTCAGCACCGATAAGTTCCTCGTTTACAAGATTGCCCTTTGCCTTTCTTTTTTCAACAAAGTCACTCATACCGAATGAACCTGACGCAACGGAAACGAGCGAAACCATTCTGTTACCACGGTTAATGCCGAGGATTTTCGCAATCGGACCGAGTTCGTGAGTAGGATAGTTTTCGCAGTTGCGGTTTAGATAGTTGCGAAGACGGTAGTGACGGTTTTCTTTACCGCCTGTTACCTCACCACGAAGGTCGTGAGAGTAAGAACCTGACGCATAAACAAGTCTACCAAATTTGCCTGCCTTTGCCATATTAAGACAAAGAAGTTCATCTTTGTTATAACAGCAGTTTTCAAGGAACATAAACGGCACACGAGCCTTTTCCCATTCTTCAACAAGGTTAAAACATTCTTCAACACTGTAAGCGCCACCAACTTCAAGTGCAACCGCCTTGCCCGCACGCATAGCGTCAATAGCGATAGGAATGTGCATTTCCCAGTCACAAGAAATAAGCACCGCCTCAACCTCGGGATTTGCAAGCACCTCGTGATAGTTGGTTGTGCCAAGTGGAGCGTATCCGCACTTTTCCTTAATGAATTTTACTCCGTTTTCGGCTCTGTCTTCATACTTGTCGCAAATCATTATAAACTCATATTTATCGGTAAGCACCATTGTCTCCATAAGTCCGCTTCCGCGACAGCCCCTGCCGATAACGCCTATTTTAACTTTTCTCATAATTAAAACTCCTTGCTTTAAACAGTTAACGGAAAAATCCGTCAGTTAAATATTACCATAAACAAAACTAAAAATCAATAAGAAAAACTAAAACTCTTGACTTTTTTTATATATAATGATAGAATATAGAATGAGCATATGTATCTGTATGCAGTATATTTAGTAAAAGACCCGTGAATTTTGGAAAAATCGGGCGCACATAAGACCGTAAACGGCAAAGGAGAATTTATGAAAAAAAGGCTTGCGATGCTAATCGCACTTATTTTATCGGTTTTGATGCTCGCATCATGCGATTTTCAAGCTCAGCTTGAATCAATATCAAATATGATTTACGACATGGCGACAGGAATGGGCGGAAGCTTCCTTGAAGAGCAGTCCTCGACCTCGACCGTTTTGCCGAGTGAAACCGTTCCCGAATCAAGCGATACCGAGCCGAGCGAGAGCGTGCCGAGCGACAGCGTGCCGAGCGACAGCGTGCCGAGTGAGAGTGTGCCAAGTGAGAGTGTGCCAAGCGAAGATATAACATCGACTGACACATCAACCGATACGGGAAATGAGCCACCTGCCGAGCCAGAGCCCGAGGTGAAACCACTTCCCGAGCGAAACCCGTCTACTTTTGATAAGATGATGGGAACGAATGTTGATTTCGTCTTGCCAAACCCAATTCCCGCAACAAATCCGCTTATTGTTCACGCAAGGACAAACGGATATTTCTCACTTGTCCGTGTTTATAAGGATTTTGATGAAGAAATGGATGAGGACTATGAGCAACTTGCTCTTACTCGTGCCTCGACAGTTTATAAGAGTAGAACAGCACTCTTGCTTGATATAAAATTCGCTAATTTTGTAGAGAGTAATGAGCCACTTCCGTCAGTTTATCTTGAAGATGCTGAAAGAATCGCTCTTGCAATGGGCGATAGCACACTTTTTGCCGAGATAAAGGGTGCATTTGTTTTGGTAAGCGAGGCGACAAATGAAAGCGAACTTACCGACGCAATAACCGAACTTAACAACGCGGTTGAGAATCTAAAAACGACATATCAAACACTTGAAGGTGATGAACTCATAGCGAAAGCCAACGAAATTAAGACCGAGGCGCTCGCCCTTCAAGATAACGATATGGAAAATCCGTTCTCGGAACTTTTCGTTAACCTCGCACTTACTCTTGACGAAATAATTCCAAAGAGTGAGCCGTCAATCCCTGAAACTGATACGGAAACTGATACTGAAACCGAAACAAGCACCGAAACAAGCACCGAGGTTGAGAGTGCCGAGCCACTTTCCGATGTTCAAACCGATGGAAATGATGAAGACGAGGCGGTAGGTGAAATTTCCGATGCGCAACTTATCACAGCGATAAACGGTGCATTAGATA
>JAZNJK010000188.1:0-4758 GCA_045578005.1 Eubacteriales bacterium
ATTTTGTCTTATCCTAGCTTTTTATATTGACAAACACAAATTTATTTTATATAATAGTTAAGCGTTTGAGTTAATGACGAATGCTGATATGGCTCAGTTGGTAGAGCACATCCTTGGTAAGGATGAGGTCCCCGGTTCGAATCCGGGTATCAGCTCCAAAAAATCCTGCACGAAAGTGTGGGATTTTTACTTTTTACCTCTTACCTCTTCACTCTTACCTCAAATGGCAGGATTTTTTGGAAAGTAATAGGTAAAAGGGAAGAGGTAATAAGTTAGGTAGCTTTTCGCTGTGGCGAAAAGCATTTTTATTATAAAGGTTGAAAAGTAAGAGGTTTTGCACGAAAGTGTGGGATTTTTACTTTTTACCTCTTACCTCTTCACTCTTACCTGAAATGGCAGGATTTTTTGGGAAGTAATAGGTAAAAGGGAAGAAGTAAGAAGTGAGGTAGCTTTTCGCTGTGGCGAAAAGCATTTTTATTATAAAGCTTGAAAAGTAAGAGGTTTTGCACGAAAGTGTGGGATTTTTACTTTTTACCTCTTACCTCTTCACTCTTACCTCAAATGGCAGGATTTTTTGGGAAGTAATAGGTAAAAGGGAAGAAGTAAGGAGTGAGGTAGCTTTTCGCTGTGGCGAAAAGCATTTTTATTATAAAGGTTGAAAAGTAAGAGGTTTTGTGGTATAATTACGGTATCAAGTAGAAAGGTGGTTCGGTTATGGCTGACAGTCCGTTGATTACAAAATCAAAAGAATTTGCTTTGCAGATCATTAAGGTTTGCAATTATGTAAAGCAGAACAAAAAGGAAAGTGTGCTAACAAATCAATTGATTCGTAGCGGAACAAGTGTTGGTGCAAACATTCGTGAAGCGTTTTACGGACACGGAGCGGCTGATTTTATTGCCAAGCTACAAATTGCTCTCAAAGAATGTTCGGAAAGTGAGTATTGGCTTGAACTTTTGATTGAAAGTGGATATTACGACAACCGAGATATTCTTGAAAAGTGCATTGAGGTCAAGAGATTACTAATTACCTCAATAAATACGGCAAAAAGCAAGTTAAACAAATAACCAAATAACACGAAAGGCGGTGAATGTATGCCACACGGATATAAAAGAGAATATAATGATGTTTTATATTTCAAAAAAGATCATTTTTGTCCAGACTGTAAAACAAAATTGGAAAAGGTTCCGGTTTCAAAAGTGGTTAATTCCAGATCGCCCGAAGCCAAAGATTTTGATTTCAGTACGGGCGGTGACACCTATGCCGTGGGAGATATTCAGTTCACTTGGGACGAATTCGAATGCCCTAACTGCAAAAAGCACTTGACCGTAAATGAGATGAAGGAAATTGAGGGCATACCTTTGACTAAAAAGCCAAGTAAATGGCACAAAATATTATTTTATATATTTGGTATCCTGTTTTTAATTGCAGTAGCGTTGTTGAAGAAGTATTTATGATGGCATCTTTTTTGTCAAGACGAGCCAAAACAAAAAGCACTCCAAGTGGGTTGCTTTTTTTCGTTCCTTGGGGGCGCCACCATTGATAAGACCGAGCCTATGATGGTTTTCGTTCATACACCTTGACAATCGTTTTCGCCTATGCTAAAATATTCTTATAAAAATCACAAAGAGAGAAACGAAATGCTCAAAAAAATCATTTATATAGTCCTTGCCCTATATGCGCTTGTTATGTTCGCTACGGTCATAACATCGGGAGCAATACTTGCGACGGTTTTCGGAGTCCTTATTGTAGGATATGTTGCGACAATGCTCATTTCAATAAAGAGTATGCGAAAAATCAAAAAGGCAAGAGAGCGAATAGTGGCAAATTCATCTTGGCGACCCGAAAGAAAGGATAGAATCCTCTTTCACGCGATGATGTCAAATCTTCCGTTTTACTTCATCTATTTCGCCCTATCCCTAATACCTATGGATTTTCCTGCCCTTTGGATAATAGCGGGACTTCCGTGTTGTGTCGTGGCAGGACTACGCCCAATCTACAAAAATTATCAAGACTATAATTATATAACAAATAAAGGAAAACTTTTTTGGTTTTTGCAAATCGTTTTGGCAGTAGCCCTATGGATAATCGGTAGACTAATAATCACCTATACCGTCCTTGGCGGAATATAATAAAAGGAGATAAAAATGAAGAAAACAGTTTATATTCTAATCACTCTTGCCCTTAATATAGTAGCGGTGGCGACTCTTTCGAAATATATTAAAATTAGCGAAATGTCGAGCCTGAGCGTGATTTTTATGATAATCCTCGGCTTTCTTTCGTGGCAATTTAATATAGTAAAAAGAGGCGAAATGCAAATGAACGGCACAAATGACCTAAACAGTAACGAGGTTTCGCAACTTGGCGCAGTGCTTGAAGCGGTTTGCTTTGGCACAATTCCTTTTATGATTCCGTTTATCTTCTTTTTTAATGATAGAATAAAAGCAGTAGTTCCCGCAGTAATTCTTTGCTCGGTAGTTATCGTTGGATTTTTATTTTTCAGACTTGCTTACGGCAAAAAAATAAAGACTCGTATCGAAAACGAACAAAAAGAACTCGAAAAACAGGAAAAATCCGAACACTAAAAACATAAAGAGGTAAAAATGAAGAAGGTAAAAATAATCGCACTTGCTTTGGCGCTCGTTCTTGTGTCAACATTTGCAATATCGTGCGCATGCTCGGAAAATTATCAACAACTTGAAACGCTCACCTATGAATTCATCGACACATTGATAGCCGATGATAAAGCAAACGCAAGAGCCTTACTTGACGATATAATCACCGAGGAAGAGTTCGAAAAATTCTACCCCACACTTGCGGATTATGTCCAGGGCGTTGAGGAGTTTGAACTCAAACAAACTGCATGGCAAACGAAAAGGAGCAACGGCACAACATTTAGATACGCAGAATACTGCATGACCTCGGGCGAAAAGATATTTACCGTTGTAGTCGGCACGAAAACCGAAGGTAAACTTTGCACTTTCAATATCGCCCTTGAAAACGGCACAACCACTGAGTCAAGTGGCGCAGTTGCATCATAAGTTAATTTCAAATTAATTAAATGTTAATTTGCTTGACATACTAATAAAAATGTGATAATATACTTTACAGCACCTTGTGTGCTGTAATTTTACTTAGGAGGAAAAATTCTAAAATGAATTTTCACGCAAAATCCTGTGAAGATGCAATCGGTGAATTAAATACCGACATCATAACGGGCCTTAGTGCAAGCGAGGCAAAATCACGCCTTGAAAAGAATGGTAAAAACGAACTTGCGAAGAAGAAACCGAAGACAAATTTACAAAAGTTTTTTGAACAATTCAAGGATGTAATGATAATAATTCTCCTTGTAGCGTCAGTAATATCCTTCGTTATGGCATGTATTGAGGGCGAGGCAAAAGAGTTTTTTGAGCCTATTCTAATTCTCCTTATCGTCGTAATCAATGCCGTAATGGGTGTCCTTCAAGAGAGTAAAGCGGAAAAGGCGCTTGAAGCCCTTCAAAATATGTCCGCCCCTAAATCGAGAGTTATCCGTGACGGAAAAGAGGAAATTGTTGACTCCTCACTCCTTGTAGTTGGAGATATAATCCGTCTTGAAGCGGGTGATTTTGTCCCTGCCGATGCAAGACTTCTAAAAAGCGTTAACTTGAAGAGCGAAGAAAGCGCCCTTACAGGTGAGAGCGTTCCAAGTGAAAAAGATGCGTGTGCAGTAGTCGATGAAAAAGCGCCAATCGGTGATAGAACAAATATGATTTATTCGGGTTGCTCCATAACATACGGAACTGCAACCGCCGTCGTAACCGCAACGGGAATGAATACCGAAATGGGCAAAATCGCAAGCCTTCTCCAAGGCGAAAACGACACACAGACCCCCTTGCAACGCAAACTTTCAAGCCTCGGTAAAGTCCTTGGTATTGTCGCAATCTTGGCATGCGTAGCGGTATTTATTGTAGGCTTTGTTAACGACCTTGACCCAATGGACCTCTTTATGACCGCAGTATCTCTTGCCGTGTCCGCAATTCCCGAGGGCCTTTCGGTTATCGTAACGATAGTCCTTTCAATAGGCGTTACCCGTCTTGCGAAAAAGAACGCAATTATCCGCCGTTTACCCGCAGTTGAAACACTTGGCGGAGCATCAATAATTTGCTCGGATAAAACAGGCACACTCACTCAAAATCGTATGACCCTTGTCCGTGCTTACCTTGACGAAACAGGCGTGAGCGAGGAAATTAGCGAAAACAACTCCCCCGAGGTAAGAAAACTCCTCACATATGGCACTCTTTGTTGCGACGGCACAATAAATTTCGATGGTGAAAAACCCGTTCACATCGGCGACCCAACTGAAACTGCCATCATCTTTGCAACTCATAAAAACTCACTTCCCCAAGCGGAACTTAATGCAAAATATGAGCGTGTTGCCTCACTCCCATTCGACTCCGATAGAAAACTTATGACAAGCGTCAATAAAATTGACGGAAAACTTGTCGTTATCGTAAAGGGCGCATTTGATATGATGGCTCAGCGCTGTGTTGCAGGTAACATCGAAAAAGCGCGTGAAGTAAATGACGAAATGAGCAAAGGCGCACTCCGTGTCCTTGCTATCGGATATAAGATTATCGACACTCTCCCCGACGAATTGACAACAAACACCCTTGAAACCGACCTTACCCTTATGGGACTTGTTGGAATGATTGACCCACCTCGTCCCGAGGCAAAAGAGGCAGTTAAAACTTGCATTATGGCAGGTATTCGCCCTGTTA
>JAZNJK010000189.1:0-8806 GCA_045578005.1 Eubacteriales bacterium
ACATCTCTTGCAGCAAGAACGAGAGCGCAAACTGCGAGTTCCTTAACTCCATTTGCGTTAGCACCAGGAGTGTTGAATACTACTATTCCGTTTTCGGTGCATTTTTCAACAGGAATATTATTAACACCTGCACCGCAACGAGCAATAGCCTTAAGGTTTTCGGGCATTTCCATATCGTGAAGTGCCGCAGAACGAACCATTATGGCATCAGGATTTTCAACTGTATCCGAAACTTCATAAATAGCACGGTCAAAATTATCAGTTCCAACTGCTGCTATTTTGTTCATAAGTTTAATCTTTTTCATTTTAAATTCCTTCTTTCAATTATGCCTTTGGATTTTCCGCAGCAAATTTCTTCATAAATTCAACAAGAGCAACAACGCCGTCATATGGCATAGCGTTATAAATTGATGCTCTCATGCCGCCAACTGAACGGTGACCTTTAAGGTTCTTAAGTCCTGCCTTTGCAGCCTCAGATGCAAATTTCTTATCAAGATCAGCATCACCGGTTACAAAAGTTACATTCATAAGTGAACGGCTCTCCTTTTGAACAGGAGCGATATAGTAATCTTGGCTATCAAGATAGTCATAAAGAACTTTTGCTTTCTTTTCGTTCATTTCTTTCATCTTTTCAAGACCGCCAAGAGATTCAATCCACTCATATACAAGTTTTGCAACATAAATGCAATAGCAAGGTGGAGTGTTATACATAGAATCATTATCAGCCATTGTCTTATAGTCAAGCATTGTAGGAATATCCTCACGAGCGTTGCCCAAAAGGTCTTCTCTAATAATTACAAGAGTCAAGCCTGCAGGAGCCATATTTTTTTGCGCACCGGCGTAAATAACGCCAAACTTAGAAACATCAATAGGCTCACTGATAATGCAAGATGACAAGTCGGCAACAAGAGGAATATCTCCTGTGTCAGGAATGTAGTTGAACTTAGTTCCGTAAATTGTGTTGTTGAAGCAGATGTGAACATAGTCTGCATCAGGACGGAATGACTCACGAGTTGTTTGTGGAATGTAAGCGAAGTTTGCTTCTTTAGAAGTAGCAACACAAACTGCATCTCCATACTTTTGAGCCTCTTTGAAAGCCTTTCCTGAGAACTGACCTGATACGATGTAGTCAGCCTTTTTGTTCTTGTTCATAAGGTTGAGCGGAACTGCTGCAAATTGAGTTGAAGCACCACCTTGAAGGAAAAGAACCTTGTAATTGTCTGGAATGTTCATAATTTTACGAAGAAGTTTTTCTGCATCTTGAATGATTTCTTCATAAACTGGTGAGCGGTGGCTCATCTCCATAACTGACATTCCACTGTCCTTGTAGCATAGCATTTCCGCTGCAGCCTTCTCAAGAACTTCGAGAGGAAGCATAGACGGACCTGCCGAGAAGTTGTAAACGCGTTCCATAATAGAAACCTCCATATTATAAAAAAATTTTAATCAAAATTGTAATCGCCATTGTGGACACCTTGACTTTTAATCAAGGTATCCTAATAGCATATTAATTATTTAAAATATTTTACAGCAGATTTGAACATTTTAATATCATAATCGCCCAAAACATTCTTATAAAGTCCATTTCCAACACGCTCTGAGTGACCCATTTTACCGATAACTCGTCCGTCAGGAGAAATGATTCCCTCAATAGCGAGTGTTGAGCCGTTAGGATTGTAGTTGATATCATAGGTAGCATTACCATCAAGATCAACATATTGAGTAGCGATTTGACCATTTGCAATAAGTCTTGCAATAGTTTCATCGTTAGCCAAGAACTTTCCTTCTCCGTGTGAAATCGGAACATTATAAACATCACCTACATTGCAGTTAGCAAGCCATGGTGAATTGTTTGTTGCAACTCTCGTTCTAACAATCTTAGATTGGTGACGAGCGATATTGTTAAATGTCAATGTAGGACAACTTTCGTCGGTATCGATAATTTTTCCAAACGGAACAAGACCAAGTTTAATAAGTGCTTGGAATCCGTTACAAATACCGCACATAAGTCCGTCTCTATTTTCAAGAAGGTTTGTTACTTCTTCTTTTACCGCACCGCCTCTAAAGAAAGCGGTTATAAATTTACCTGATCCATCAGGCTCATCTCCACCAGAGAAACCACCAGGAATAAACACAATTTGTGAATCCTTAAGTTTTGTTACAAACTCATCAGCGCTTCTCTTAATATCATCAGCACTCAAATTGTTAATAACAAAGATTTCCGCCTTTGCACCTGCGTCTTCAACTGCCTTTGCGGAGTCAAATTCACAGTTAGTGCCTGGGAATACAGGAATTAATACCTTTGGTTTTGCAATCTTAATGTTAGATGCAAATACTTTATCGGTTTTATAAGAAATAGTTTCAGGTTTTTCCTTACTTGAAGCGATATTGCAAGAATATACACTCTCAAGTTTGCCCTCATAAAGTTCATTAAGAGCGCACATGCAAACCTTCTTTCCATTATATGAAATTGAAGAATCCTCAGTTACTTTTCCAAGGTATGTGCCAATATCAATATCATCACTAAGTTCAAGAACGAACGCACCGTATTGATATCCAAACATATCATTAAGAGAAACACTTGAATCAAATTCAAATCCATATCCGTTTCCGATAGCCATCTTATAAATCGCTTCGGCAACACCACCAATTGCAGGAGTATAAGCGCTTAACACTTTGCCTTCTCTTGCAAGAGATGTAACCTTGTCATATACTGCCAATAATGACTCTGTTTTTGGAAGATTATTTTCATCATATTCAGGTTTCAAAATAACAACCTTGCTTCCTGCCTTTTTAAATTCAGGAGAAACAACATCGTCTGTCTTACCTGTTGTTACAGCAAATGAAATAAGAGTCGGGGGAACATCAAGTTTTTCAAACGATCCACTCATTGAGTCCTTACCGCCAATTGATCCAATTTGAAGATCTTTTTGGGCTTTGAACGCGCCAAGAAGTGCGGAGAGTGGTTTGCCCCATCTCTTAGGATCTTTAAGTGGTTTTTCAAAATACTCTTGGAATGTTAAATAAACATCTTCAAATTTAGCACCTGTTGCAATCAATTTGGAAACTGATTCCACAACAGCAAAATAAGCACCGTGGAATGGACTCTTTTCGGAAATGAACGGATTGTAGCCCCATGCCATAAAAGAGCAATCGCTTGTATGTTCTTTTTCAACGGAAATCTTTTGAACCATTGCTTGAATAGGGGTTCTTTGATGCTTTCCGCCAAATGGCATAAGAACAGTTCCTGCACCAATGGTGCTATCAAATCTTTCGCTAAGTCCACGCTTTGAGCAAACATTCAAGTCATCAACGAGAGCCTTAATTCCATCTTCAAAATTCGAAGGAATTTCCTTCTCGTAAGATTCAATCTTGCTTGGAGCAATATCGATATGCTTTTCAGCGCCGTTTGAATTCAAGAATTCTCTACTAATATCTACAATCGCTTTTCCGTTGTGAAGCATTACGAGTCTTGGTTCAGCCTTTACTGTTGCAACAACTGTTGCCTCAAGATTTTCACTGTGTGCAAGTTCAAGGAACGCATTTACATCCTTCGCCTCAACAACAACTGCCATTCTCTCTTGTGATTCACTTATTGCAAGTTCGGTTCCATCAAGTCCGTCATATTTCTTTGGAACGGCATTAAGGTTAATTTCAAGTGCGTCAGCAAGTTCGTCGATAGCAACGGAAACACCGCCAGCACCAAAGTCATTACAACGCTTAATCATACGACAAGCATCATAATTTCTAAACAATCTTTGAAGTTTTCTTTCTTCGGGAGCATTACCCTTTTGAACCTCAGCACCGCAAAGTTCAAGAGATTTTACAGTGTGAGATTTCGATGAACCAGTCGCTCCACCGCATCCATCACGACCTGTTCTACCGCCAAGAAGAATTACAACATCGCCATCTTCAGGTCTTTCTCTGCGAACATTCTTTTGAGGAGCAGCAGCAATAACAGCGCCAACCTCAAGGTGTTTAGCCGCATATCCATCGTGGTAAATTTCATCAACTATACCTGTTGCAAGACCGATTTGGTTACCATAAGACGAATAACCTGCAGCCGCAGTTGTAACAATCTTTCTTTGTGGAAGTTTACCCTCGATAGTTTGTTCGATAGGTCTAAGTGGATCTGCCGCACCTGTCAAACGCATAGCACCGTATACATACGATCTACCTGAAAGTGGGTCTCTAATCGCACCACCGATACAAGTAGCCGCACCACCAAATGGCTCAATTTCAGTTGGATGATTATGTGTTTCGTTCTTAAAGAGCAAGAGCCATGGCTCTACTTTTCCGTCAACCTCAACATCAATCTTTACCGTGCAAGCATTGATTTCTTCACTCTCATCGAGTTTTTCAAGTTTTCCCGCCTTTTTAAGATATCTAACCGCAAGAGTTGCAATATCCATAAGGTTAATTGGCTTTGTTCTACCGAGAAGTTTTCTTGTTTCTACATAGTCATTGTATGTATCTTGAAGAATTGCATCTTCAAATTTTACACTGTCAATAGTTGTCAAGAATGTTGTATGACGGCAGTGGTCGGACCAGTATGTGTCAATCATTCTTATTTCGGTAACAGTAGGATTTCTTCCCTCTGACTTAAAATAGTCTTGGCAGAACTTAATGTCATCGTTATCCATCGCAAGAGCATATGATTTAACAAATTCAGCAAGGCCTTTCTTGTCAAGTTCTAAAAATCCGTCGATAGTTTTTACATCAGCAGGAATTTGGTGCTCGGCCTTCAATGTTTGCTTTTCATCAAGTGATGCTTCTCTTGCTTCAACTGGGTTGATAACATGCTTTTTGATTCTTTCAATGTCGTTATCAGTAAGTTTTCCGTAAAGCATATAAACCTTAGCGCTTTGAACACTTGGTTTATCAGCCTGCGAAATCAACTGAATACATTGTGCCGCCGAATCGGCTCTTTGATCAAACTGACCAGGCAAATACTCGGTAGCAAAAACTACTGAGCCGTCGTTTTCGAGTGTTGAAAATGCATTGTCAAGTTGAGGCTCTGAAAATACTGTTTTTACAGCATATTCAAAAAGTTCACTTGAAATATTTTCAACATCATATCTATTGATGAGTCGAACCTTTTCAATAGCATTAATTCCCAAAAAGGTTTTGATTTCCGAGCAAAGCGCATTTGCCTCGTTTTCAAGACCTGATTTCTTTTCTACATATATGCGATAAACCATTTATCTTTCCTCCGTTGCTTTTAATGCTCTTTGTCCAATATCGTTTCTATAAAATGCGTTATCAAATTTTATCAATTTAACATTTTCATACGATTTATCAATAGCAGACTTAAGATCCTTTGCTATTGCGGTAACACCAAGAACGCGTCCGCCTGCACTAAGAAGTTTTCCTTCCGCCATCTTCGCTCCCGCAACATAAACACTATTAGAAATTTCGTCAGGAATAACTATTTCAAATCCATTTTCATACTTTTCAGGATATCCCTTTGATGCCATAATAACGCAACAAGCACTCTTATCAGCAAACTTAACCTCTTGCTCTGACAAAGTCTCGTTTGTAACACTTTGCATTATTTCAAACAAATCGCTTTCGAGTAATGGTAATACAACCTGTGTTTCTGGATCTCCAAAACGGCAGTTATATTCAATTACTTTTGGACCATTTGGTGTAAGCATCAATCCAAAGTATAAACAACCCTTGAAAGTTCTTCCCTCGTTATTCATTGCGTTTATTGTAGGAATAAAGATCTTTTCCATACATTCATCAGCAATTTCCTTAGTGTAATATGGATTAGGTGCAATAGTTCCCATTCCACCTGTATTAAGACCCATATCATTGTCAAGCGCTCTTTTGTGGTCCATTGAACTTACCATTGGTTTGACAACCTTACCGTCAGTAAATGCAAGCACGGAAACTTCAGGACCAGTCAAAAATTCTTCAATAACTATGTTGTTTCCGCTATCTCCGAACTTTTTGTCTTCCATTATGGATTTTACAGCATCAATAGCCTCTTCCTTTGTAAACGCAATCACAACACCCTTACCAAGCGCAAGTCCATCGGCTTTTATAACAGTAGGAATTGGCGCGGTTTCAAGATATTCGAGTGCATCAACAGGATTAGTAAAGACTTCGTAATCAGCAGTAGGAATTCCGTATTTTTTCATCAAATTCTTTGAGAAAACCTTACTTCCTTCAATAATTGCCGCCGCTTTTGTAGGACCAAAACAAGGAATTCCAACCTCGTTTAAAGCATCAACGCATCCAAGCACCAACGGATCATCAGGAGCGACTACTGCATAATCAATTTTGTTATCAACAGCAAATTTTACAATTGCGTCAATATCTTTTGCACCAATTGCAACGCATGTAGCATCTTTTGTCATTCCACCATTTCCGGGAAGTGCATATATTTCAGCAATTTTTTTGCTTTCTTTTAATTTCTTTATGATGGCGTGTTCTCTACCGCCACCACCAACAACCATTACTTTCATTCTCTACCTCATTAATGATGGAAAAGTCTCATCTTAGTAAATGCCATTACCATTCCATACTTGTTACAGCACTCAATAACAAGGTCGTCTCTAATAGATCCACCCGGCTCGGCAATGTAAGAAACTCCGCTCTTCTTCGCTCTTTCAATATTATCGCTAAATGGGAAGAATGCGTCAGATCCAACGCTTACACCTGTGATAGAATCAAGATATTCTCTTGCCTCAGCATCAGTAAGCGGTTCTGGTTGCTTTGTAAAGTATTTTTGCCAATTTCCATCAGCACAAACATCTTCTTCATTTTTATTAATATAACCATCAATTACATTATCTCTATCAGGTCTTGCAATATCACTGCGGAAAGGAAGATTGAGAACCTTTTCGTGTTGACGAAGGTGCCATGTATCAGCCTTTGTTCCAGCAAGACGAGTGCAGTGAATTCTTGACTGTTGTCCTGCTCCAACACCGATTGCTTGTCCTTGATATGCATAGCAAACGGAGTTTGATTGAGTATATTTAAGAGTAATAAGAGCAATAATGAGATCTCTTACTGCCTCTTCGGGCAAGTTTTTGTTTTCAGTAACTATATCAGTAAGAAGTTCTTTGTTAATTTCAAAGTTGTTTCTTCCTTGTTCAAAAGTAATACCATAAACTTGTTTGCGTTCAAGATGTTCAGGAACATAGTTAGGATCGATTTTTACAATGTTATAGTTTCCTTTTCTCTTTGACTTAAGGATTTCAAGCGCTTCATCAGTATAACCAGGAGCAATAACACCATCGGAAATCTCGCGTTTAATCAAAAGTGCGGTAGTAACATCGCAAACATCGGAAAGCGCTACCCAGTCACCGAATGAACACATTCTATCTGTTCCTCTTGCTCTTGCGTATGCGCAAGCCAAAGGAGACTCGTCAAGACCTTCAACATCATCAACAAAGCAAGCCTTCTTCAAATTTTCCGAAAGAGGAATACCAACCGCTGCTGATGTAGGGCTAACATGCTTAAAAGATGTAGCGCAAGGAAGACCAGTTGCTTCCTTCAATTCTTTAACAAGTTGCCAAGAGTTGAATGCATCAAGGAAGTTGATGTATCCGGGACGGCCACAAAGAATTTCAATAGGAAGTTCTGCTCCGTTCTCCATATAGATTTTAGAAGGTTTTTGGTTAGGGTTGCAACCATATTTAAGTTCGAATTCTTTCATTTTTCAATCTCCTTATACATTCTTGTTTACAATTCTTGTTTCGGTTTCGCCTGATTCAATATCTATATATCTAACGAAAAGTGAAACCTTGTTATCTTCATTGAGATTTTTCCAAATAAGATCGGTCAATTCATCAATGTTAGCATTAGGAAGTTCAAGTGTCTTCGGTTCTCCCTCAAAAGATGGAAGTGGATTGCCGTCACAATTGTATGTGTGAATAAACTTTGCTCTTCCAGCAATAGGATTGGAATATGCGTATGTAAATCTCTCGCAAGAAGAATCATCTCCCTCTGCGCTCTTGAGAATTGACATTGCATAATTGATATCACCGTTTTCTCTATGAATAATTCCCGAAATTCTTGGTGTAAAGTTTGGCTTATCATCTTCGAACTCTCTTGTTCTAAGAGCCTGTTCAAATGTCATTTGCTTATCCATAAGTTCATAAATTGTATCAGTTTGATCACCATTCGTAACAATTGTCTTATTTCCAAGCACTCTAACAGGATAGTAGATAATTAGATGTGGATCTACCATTTTTGACTCGTCAAATGCCTTTGTTCTCATGTTTTCTCCCTCAGGAACAAACACTCTGTTACGGCTATTTACACTTCTACCCATTATAAAGTATGTAGTAACCGCCTTTTTTCCATCGGCGCTTTTACCTATAATAATTCCTCTTCCGTGATATGCCAAGGAATTTAATTCGTTAGCAATAGTTGATACTTTCATTTTATTCTCCTTTTATGTAAACCTTATTATCTTTTACTGTTATTTTTCCATCACAAAAGAGTTTTACCGATGCTGGAAGTATTTTCCATTCTGCCTCTTCCATAATTCTCTTTTGCAAAGTTTCGGGCGTATCGTTTTCCTTAACTTCAACTGCCTTTTGCATAATTATAGGACCTGCATCACATTCAGGCGTTACAATGTGAACTGTTGCTCCCGAAAGTTTAACACCTTTTTCAAGCGCTGCCTCATGAACGTAAAGTCCGTAAAATCCTTTTCCGCAAAATGACGGAATTAATGCAGGGTGAACATTTATGATTTTATTTGGAAACCTTTCATAAACTTGTTCATCAATAATTGTAAGAAATCCTGCAAGAACAACCAAATCAATGCCAAGTCGGAGGCCAAGCG
>JAZNJK010000190.1:0-4758 GCA_045578005.1 Eubacteriales bacterium
GTCTTAATATGTTCCATTTTTCGTTCCTCCGTGATGTTTATTTACATAAAAAGTATATCATAACATTAACTTAAAGTCAATAGTTATCTAAAAATTAAGTGATTACTTACTGAGCAATTTTTGAACAAGGTCAAGTGCGTCGCCAATTTTAGCAATATCTACTCCGCCACTCATAGCACTATCAGGGCGACCTCCACCTTTACCGCCGGTAACTGCACTAACTTCTCTCAAAATATTTCCTGCGTGTGCGCCATTCTTAACCGCTTGTGCGCCACATACTGCCATAAAGTTAAGTTTGCTACCCGAATGAAGCGCAAATACTGCTACCGCATTTGGCTCTTTATCCTTAATTGTGTCGCCAAGTGCACGAACTGCGGGCATTGCCATATCTTTAAGGTCGGCTGTGATTACCTTGAACTCACCAACGAGTATTGATGATGCGATAAGGTCATGGACCTTAGAACCTGCAAGTTTAGAGTTAAGCGACTCAACCTCGCGTTTTAGTTCCTTAATTTCGTCATTCAAAGATACTGCACGCTTTGTAAGGTCGTTTGCGTTTTGGCATTTAAGTTCGTTTGCTGTATTGCGAATAAGTGTTTCCTTCTTATCAAGAAGCGCAAGCACACCGTAGCCTGTTACAGCCTCAATTCTACGAACACCTGCGGAAACTGATGATTCGCTAACTATTTTGAACATTCCCGCTTTTGCGGTATTATCAAGGTGAGTTCCACCGCAAAGTTCGGTTGAGAAGTCACCCATTTTAACCATACGAACAACCTTGCCGTATTTCTCATCAAAGAGAGCCATAGCACCGTTTTTACGAGCGGTATCAATATCGGTTTCGATTGTTTCAACGCAAGTGCCAAGAAGAATATTCTCATTTACGAGTGCCTCAACCTTTGAAATTTCATCGGGTGTGAGTGCCGAGAAATGAGTGAAGTCGAAACGGCATACATTTTCATCAACATATGAACCTGCTTGTTCTACATGGCTACCAAGCACTTTACGAAGTGATGCTTGAAGTAGGTGTGCGCAAGAGTGGTTTCTCTTGATTGCGTTGCGTCTTGCCTCATCAATTTGAGCCTTAACTGTATCGCCAACTTTAAGTGAGCCTGCCTCGATTTTGCACATATGAATAAATACGCCATCGGACTTTTTAGTGTCAAGGACTGAAACTGTTACATTATCGTTTGCAAAAGAGCCTGTGTCACCAACTTGTCCACCGCCCTCGCCATAGAATGGAGTTTTATCGAGGACAATAGAACACTCACCCTCGCTAACTTCGGTAACGATTTCGCCATTTTCATTAACAATAACAAGCACCTTTGCGTCGGCACAAGTGTCTGTGTATCCAACAAATTCGGTCTTTTGAACATCAAGGCTTGTATCCTTGTTATCCCATCCACCAATGTTTGCTCTTGCATTTCTTGCTCTTTGTCTTTGTTCAGCCATAAGGGACTTGAAGCCTTCTTCATCTATGGAAAGACCATTTTCTTCGGCAATTTCACGAGTTAAGTCGATGGGGAAACCGAATGTATCGTAAAGTTTGAATGCGTCAGCACCGTCAAGAACGGTATTTCCGCTATTTTTAGCCTTTTCAACGAGTGTATCAAGGATTGAAAGACCTTGGTCGATTGTTGTATCAAAGCGCTCTTCTTCAAGAGAGAGAACCTTTTTAATGTAATCAGCCTTTTCTTTGAGTTCGCTATATGCGTCACCGCTTTCACCGATTGCAACATCGCACATTTGAACGAGGAATGGGTGATTGATGCCAAGGAGTTTTCCGTGACGGCAAGCGCGTCTTATAATTCTACGAAGAACATATCCGCGACCTTCATTAGATGGGATAACACCATCGCTAATCATAAATGTTGCACTTCTTGTATGGTCGGTAACAACACGGATTGAAATGTCATCATTTGCGTCATCGCCATACTTTTTACCCGAAATTTCGCACACAGTGTCGATGATTTTACGGATTGAGTCAACCTCAAACATATTGTCAACGCCTTGCATTACGCAAGCAAGACGTTCAAGTCCCATGCCTGTATCAATGTTCTTTTGGCTAAGTTCGGTATAGTTGCCGTTTCCGTCATTATTGAATTGTGAGAATACATTGTTCCAAATTTCCATAAAACGGTCACACTCGCAACCGGGTTTACAGTCGGGTGAGCCACAACCGTATTTTTCTCCACGGTCAAAGTAAATCTCCGAGCAAGGTCCGCAAGGTCCGCTACCGTGTTCCCAGAAGTTATCGGCTTTACCGAGGCGGACAATGTAACTTGGGTCTACGCCTATTTTCTTTGTCCAAATATCAAATGCCTCTTCATCTTTTTCGTAGATTGATGGCCAAAGAAGATTTGATGGGATTTCAAGTGTCTTTGTAAGGAATTCCCATGCCCACTCAATTGCCTCATTTTTAAAGTAGTCACCGAAACTGAAATTTCCGAGCATTTCAAAGAATGTTCCGTGACGGGCGGTGTGTCCTACTCTTTCAAGGTCAGGTGTTCTAATACACTTTTGGCAAGTGGTAACTCTATTTCTTGGTGGGATAACCTCTCCTGTGAAGAATTTCTTCATTGGTGCCATTCCTGAGTTGATAAGAAGAAGTGACTTATCATTATTCGGCACGAGAGAAAACGACGGAAGTCGAAGATGTCCCTTGCTCTCAAAGAATGAAAGATATTTTTCTCTTAAATCGTTTAGTGATGTCCATTTCATATCGTAAAAACTCCTTTGCGGTAACGCCACCGCGGGCATAAAATTTCCCTTTCTGTTGCAAAGGGATAATATCATCTTTAAATTACGCCTAATATTTTAACACGCATTTATTAATTTGTCAATAGGAAAAATAAATACGCAAAAAATTTAAGCGAGAAAGCGCAAATTTTGTCATTAGTTGACAATTTAGCGTTTATTTATTGACAAAAGGCGGTTTTTTTGGTAAAATACTGTTGAGTGGTTACCACTACGACATTTAAGGAGAATTTTATGAAAATTATCAATGCTAAAAAGACAAAACTTTATTGGATTTACTACATTCTTGCCGTTTTCCTCTTTATTGGTGCGCTAATTGTTGCGCCTGTTTGGAATGACACGGATTTGTTTTTCAAGAATTGGGGTTCAAAATTGCTCGACATTTTAATTGCGGTAGCGATTTTCTACTACATAATTGTCTACCTCTTTAAGAAAATCAACTCATCAAAAGGTGCAATTCTCATTCTCACCATTGTTGAAATCGTTCTTCTTTCACTTGTTGCGCTTGGAAGTGTGCTTTCACAGTTCAAAATCATCAATGTCAGCGGTCCTTGTCAAATACTCGGTCTTGCGCTTTGGCTAAGAGGTGTTATTGAACTTGTCCGTGCTTACTATTACAGAGGATTTGCATCGAAAATCAAATACTCCCTCGTTCAACTTGCTATTGCGATTGCAATGGTGACATTCGGCACTTACATCTTTGCCCGTCCGTTTATCTCTCCAACAGTTATGCTTTGGATACTTGTTGCACTACTTCTCGTTTTCGGTGTTTACACCTTGCTTTACGGAATTAGCGCAAAGAAAACAAGCCAGAAATAATTTTACATCAAAAACATAAAAAACAGCCACAGGGTGGCTGTTTTTTGCATTTTATAGTCCTAAAAGTTGTTTCTTTTTCTCGTCAAATTCTTTCTTGGTGATTATCTTTCTGTCGTAGAGTCTTTTCCACTGTTCAAGTTCTTCAATGACGGGCAAAACGATTTCCTCATTCTTCCTCTTATAAACTTCAAGCACCTCGACAATGGCAAGATACGCCTCATCAAGTTGAAGTTTTGAGAAGTTTAGACGGACAGTTTCTTTAAGGGTGTCGATACACACCTTTCCGTCAAAAAGTCCGAATGTGTCTTTTTGGATATCATTTACATTATCGAGGTTTACGATTTTCACAGGCTCACTTCCGAAAATGCCCTTTTGTGCATAGATAAGTCGCTTGTCGGTGAATGCGACTGCGCAAATTCCGTTCATTACGATTGCGCCACCGTTATAAACTCCGCAAGGAGCGAGGGCTATAAGGACGGTTTCATCGCGTCGTAGGTGTTTTTGAATAACCTCAAAATGTTTGAGTGCGCTTTTATTGTTATAGACAAATCCGTGTTCAAGCGCAAACTTGTCCATTTGTGTCGCATTTCTCATTATTTCTCGCTCCTTTCGTTAGTCTTTCTTGGCAAAATCACATTTTTACCCATTCTAACTTTGTATTATACTACAAAAGTGAGTTTTTGTCAAGTAGGGAAATATGAACCGTGCAAGTCAGTAATACGCGTAAGGCGTGCGCCGTGTACAAATGTTAAATCTTTGTCAAAAATAGCAAAAATCCTTGACAAAGATGAACTTATATTGTATACTTATTATATAAAATGCCATAGTTATCCCCTGACAGGGGTATTTTTGGCTGATTTTACTTAAATTTTTAGGAATTATTCGTGTTGACGAATTAAAGGAGATAATTCGGTTATGAAAAGGCTTTTGAAAATTCTTTTGATTTCCTCTATTATTGCGCTACTTTGCATGGCATTTTCCGTTATTGCAAGTGCCGAGGAATCATACACTCTTACATATTTCCACGGAGATAGCGCTAAAAGTAAAGAAATTTACTCCGCAGGAGAGGAGGTTACTCTTCGTACTGACAAATATTCAAGCAATAACGACATTTCCGGCTATGAGTTTTTGGGTTGGTTTACTGATGACGGTGTAACCTACAAGCTCGGTGACAAGATAACT
>JAZNJK010000191.1:0-1730 GCA_045578005.1 Eubacteriales bacterium
TATCAGATAGATCCTCTAGCTTGATTTCTGTGTCGTATTCTGTTCCCTTTAAGGTAGCAACGATAGCCTCAGTTGATGGCTGTGATGTACCATTAGCAAGTGGTGAAAGGGCGGTATCAATAATATCAACGCCTGCTTGAATTGCCATTAGGTAAGTCATATCGCCTGTACCTGTGGTGTTGTGTGTGTGAAGGTGGATTGGCGCTTTAACTCTCTTTTTAAGAGCCTTTACAAGACTTTCCGCCTCGTAAGGAAGAAGAAGGTTTGCCATATCCTTGATACAAATTGTATCTGCGCCCATTTCTTCAAGTTTGCAAGCGAGGTCAACAAAATATTCCTCGTTGTGAACAGGGCTGATTGTGTATGAAAGAGCCGCCTCAACATGTCCACCGTATTTCTTGGTAGCCTTGATGGCAGTTTCCATATTTCTAACATCGTTAAGCGCATCGAAAATACGGATAACATCTATACCGTTTTCGATAGCCTTTTGAATAAATGCCTCAACAACATCATCAGCATAGTGCTTGTAACCGAGAAGGTTTTGTCCACGAAGGAGCATTTGAAGTTTTGTGTTAGGCATTTTAGCCTTTAATTGACGAAGGCGCTCCCAAGGGTCTTCGTTAAGAAAACGCATACAGGAGTCAAAAGTTGCTCCGCCCCAGCATTCAAGTGACCAAAAGCCAGCCTTGTCAAGCATTTCGCAGGCAGGGAGCATATCTTCAAGACGCATTCTTGTCGCAGCCTGTGACTGATGCGCATCACGAAGAATAGTATCTGTAATTAAAACTTTTTTAGCCATTTTAATCTATCCTTTTTAATTTATCCTACTCGCCCTCTCGGACGAGTAGGTCTTTTTGTTTTGGAAATAAGTTATTTCTATATTTGTTGTTCTCGGTAAGGAGAAGCAAGTTAGGCAAGGCGGACTGGAAACCACGGGCGAAGGCGCACTTTTGCGTGCGTCGAGGTCGTGGTTGAAGCCCAACGAAGTATAACGACGCTTATCGTTATCCGAGAAGTGCAATCAGGACACCGGCGGCAATACCCGAGCCTATAACTCCTGCTACATTCGGTCCCATAGCGTGCATAAGTAGGAAGTTTCCTGGGTCGTCTTCTTGACCTACTTTTTGAGATACGCGCGCTGCCATTGGAACTGCACTAACTCCTGCACTTCCGATGAGTGGGTTAACCTTTTTACCTTCTGGCAAGAATACATTCATAAGTTTTGCGATAAGCACTCCACTTGCGGTTGCAACGCCGAATGCTACAACGCCCATTACGATAATGATAATTGTCTTTGGTGAAAGGAATGTTGATGCGGTAGCGGTTGCACCGACTGACACGCCAAGGAATACTGTTACGATGTTCATAAGTTCGTTTTGAACTGTCTTTGAGAGACGGTCACAAACTCCGCACTCTTTGAGAAGGTTACCAAACATCAAGCAACCAACGAGGATTGCTGCGCTTGGAACGATGAGAGCAACAACGATTGAAACCATGATTGGGAACAAAATCTTTTGCTTTTTAGATACAGGACGGAGTGAATCCATTCTGATTTGTCTTTCCTTCTTAGATGTAAGAGCCCTCATAATTGGTGGCTGAATTACAGGAACGAGTGCCATATATGAATATGCGGCAACTGCGATAGGTCCGAGAAGTTGAGGTGCTAAAATTGATGTTGTGTAAATTGCGGTAGGACCGTCCGCACCACCGAAAGTCGGAGGCCAAGCCGG
>JAZNJK010000192.1:0-4173 GCA_045578005.1 Eubacteriales bacterium
GGTGTTATCAAGAATTACGGTGCTAACTGTTTTAGAAGTTGTGAGGCACTTCTCTACATTGAAATTTCGCCCGAAACATTGACTATCGGTGGCACTGCGTTCCAAAACTGCTATTGTCTTTCCGGTAGCATTGACCTTTCAAAGGCTACCTCTATTGGCGGTGGTGCGTTCCAAAACTGCTACTTTATTGAAAGTGTTAAAATCGGTGGAACATGTAATTTTGATACAGGCGCATTTTCAAACTGCAAAGCACTTAAAGCATTTATAATTTCCGAAGAACACACAAAGTATTGTTCTGTCGATGGTGTTTTGTTTAGCAAGGACATGAAAACCCTTTACAAATTCCCTCTTGGAAAACTTACCAAATCTTATGTTATTCCCGATTCTGTTGAAACTGTAAGCGGTGATGCGTTTTATGGTGCGACAATTCTTACAAGCATCAAGTTGGGCTCAGGTTTGAAGTCCATTGGTAACAATGCGTTTAGAAATACCGGAATTATAACAATGTATGTTCCTGACAATGTAACATCTGTTGGTAGTGCAGCATTCCACGACTGTCAAAAACTTGAATGGATTGTTTTCGGAAAAGGTGTTACATCTTTCAGAAGTGACTTTGTTAAGGGCGATTTAAGCGCACTCAAATATGTATTTACTGCGTGTGACAAGAATTCAAACCTTACAAACTCTGGCGGATTCCCAGGTGGTGAGAAATTCAATTACTTCATCGAAGGAAGAGATTGTAACGACCACTATGGCGGACACAAATACGGATATCTTGACACTCCCGCAACTTGCGATACCGCAGGTGAAAATATTTGTTGTTTCTGTAGAACAAAGACAGAGACTGATCCTCTTGGACATGTAGGTCAAATTATAAGAGTTTCCAAACTCTCATGTGATACAAACGAATCAATAACCATAAGATGTGTAAACTGTAATCTTGACAAAGAAGTTATCACAACTGTCGCTCCTGGTCACACTTTAACTACTGTTGAAGATGTTACAAACGACAAATATACATATTCATTTGCAAAATGCACCAAGTGTGGATTTATTGTTTCAGACGAGTTCTCTACTTCCGCATACACCAGCGGTGACATCAATGATGATGGCGTAATTGACGCAAAAGATGTTAGCCTTCTTGGTAAAATAATCAGTGGAAGCGCATCTACTGCAAACAACTTCGCTTGCGATATTAACGGCGACGGAAGTGTTGATGTGCTTGACCTTCTACTTCTCAAACAATATGTTGCAAAACTTGGAGAAACAATCCAAACGAACGAAAATGTTTGTAAAAATCATATTCATATTACAACAGTAGCGGTTTATCGTGAAGATTGCGAATTTGGTGGTCTTTACATTTCATTCTGTGCTGACTGTGGTGCTTTGACTGATGAAGAGCGCACCGAAACAAGAGGTCATATTTTCAAAGACACTATTATCGAACAGTCAACATGTTCAAAAGCCGGTAAAATGACTCGCGAATGCACTGTTTGTGATTACACAAGTGATGAAGATATCCCTACTCTACCTCATACTCAATCTTGGTGGATGCTCAGTGATAACGAACTTCAATATGAATACAGTTACTGCAAGGTTTGTCACACTCTTGAACATAGAGAGGTAAACCGTGCTATTCTTCAAGAAATCGTTAAAATCATTCCTAAAAACTATACACATTACTGCACAGCGGAAAGTGCGGCGCTACTTAAACCTATCGTTGACAACGCTGAAAAGGCGCTTACTCAGGAGCAGGTTGATAAGCTTATTGAGGATATAAGACAAGCGCTTCCTACCATTCAGTATAAGGTACACGATGTTCCTGTTGTTTATCTTGAGCTTGCAGGCAAGCTAACTGAGGAGTATTCGGCTGCTAATATTGTTGTTGCTTACCGTGACCAAGACGGAAATCTTAAAACCCTTACTGACTCCGAGGGTCAAATGAAGCTCAGAGGTAATGCGACAAAGGGTATTACTGCTAAGCAACCGTACAACATTAAGTTTTCAAGAGATGTTGACCTGTTCGGAATGTTCGGCGACAAGCCTGATGAAAAGACTGCTCCCGGTAAGAAATACCGCTTGCTTGCGAATGCGCTTGACACCTCTCTGCTCAGAAACGCTGTTGCGTTTGAATTTGCTGAGAAGCTCGGCTTGGAATACTCCTGTAAATACAGATTTGTAGATGTTCACTTAGACGGTGTATTCAAGGGCTGTTATATGCTCACCTCTACTATTGATATTAGCCCTGACAGTGTTGATATTGATGAGGAAAAGGATGTTATCATCCACCTTTCATACAAGAACGGCTCTAACGACGCGGCGTTCCCGTCTCCTATTTTCGGTCTTTACCTTATGCGTCTTGAAGAACCCGAAGAATATACCGCTTATACAAGATCTCAAATGATGAGAATTATGTATCAACTTGACTTCGCTATTCTTAGTGGTGACATTGAGGAAATGGAAAAGTTTATGGATATGGAATCCATGATGGCTTACTTCCTATTCCACGAATATGTCAAGGATATGGATATGATTTGGGACTCAACGCGCTTCTACATTGAAGACGGAAAGATTCACGGCGGACCTGCTTGGGACCTTGATATTTCACAGGGTAATGTAAAGAGAAACTCCGCGAGAGACAACGGATTTGACGAGCACTCTGCTTACCACTACTGGAACCAAGAAATTATTTATGGCGATATTGTAACTCGTGCGGAGCTTAATGCTCTTGGTGAGTTCTCCTCCGCTATTGGTCCTTGGGTTGACGCATTCTGGGTAAATGACAGAAGCAACGGCTCATCTAACCCAAGCTTAGCCAACGGTCAAAGGCGTTGGTGGTTCAGCTACATGGTTGAATATTCAAACGAATTCATGGTAATGGTTGCTGAATATATAAGAGATAACGATGACCTCTTTAAGAGCATGTACGACACTAACCTTGTTGATCCTAACACGGGCAGAAGCGTAAAATGCCTGATTGATGAGCTTGCGTTCGGTGAAAAGACCGGTGAGGCACTTGCAAGGAACTACACTGACGGTCCGTTTGGCTCGGCTACTCACCCGAACAACATGGTATTCTGCGAGGATAATACACACTCCGATGCGGTAATTTACCTACGCACATGGTGGCAAACAAGGTGCGAATGGCTACATGATTATTACATTGAAACATATTTGACTCCTGAAGCACCTGCAAATTAAAAAAACAAACCCCTAATGCGACTGCATTAGGGGTTTTGTTTATTCATTATTTTTGTCATCGGAGCTATCGCTTGATTTTTTATGTCGCTTGAACAGTTTTGCCACATATGCTCTTACATTCATATCCGTGCCTTCTTGCGCTTGGCGAACATTTCCTCTATGTCTCCACATAATGAGTGTGCCCGCGGTTGCGGTTAAAATAAGCACCCACAAGTCACGAGAAAGGGCTGTTGATATGATACAAAAGAGGATTGCGGCGGAATATGACATTACATATCCGTGATTTAAAATTATCAGAAGTGCTGTGCATGTAACGAGCAAGAACAGGAAAATCCAATGATTATATGCAAGGACGAGTCCTGCATAGGGGGCAAGACCTTTTCCGCCTTTAAAGTTCATATAAAAGGGGAAAACATGTCCTGCGACGGCAAAAAGACCGACAACAAGTCCTATATGTGGCATTTCAACCAAATGAGTGGCTATTTTACAAGCCAAAAACGATTTTGTGATATCAAATGCCATTACAAACAGTCCCCACCATTTACCGATGACGAGGGATACATTTGTTGAGCCGAGATTTTTTGTGCCTTTACTTCTTAAATCGGTGCCTGTAATTTTAGCAACGAGAGCCGACGGGCTAAGGCAACCGAGCAAATAACCGATTAATATGCAAAATAAATATTTCATTTCCTTGATTATATCGAACGCTATGCTAATATTGTCTAATATACTTTAAGGGGACGCGTTCTTCTCTCCTTATTATAATATAGTAATTATACTACTTTTCCTCGTGAAATTCAATATGTTTTCAAAAATTCCAATTCAATCAAAAAAACAAGTCACGCAGTTGCGTGACTTGTTTTATTGTTTTATTTATCAGCCTTTTGAACACCGATTTTGTTATACTCTGCAAGACCTGTTCCTGCTGGAATAAGTTTACCGATAATAACATTTTCTTTAAGTCCACGGAGG
>JAZNJK010000193.1:0-2537 GCA_045578005.1 Eubacteriales bacterium
TGGCACAATAATTTGTCTTCCTAAGACCGCTTGGCCTCCGACTTGTGAGTTCAAAAAAGGCTTTCATTTCATTTCCTCCTGGCTTTTTCCAATTTTTTCCAGTAAGCGAGTACTCACTGGAAAAAATTGGTAATCGGCTCACATCTTTAGGTTAAGGGGCAACTGATAGACAGCATTTTTCCATTTTCATCATAGCAGGCAGTCTTTTCCAGTTTCCAAAACTGTTGAATGGTACAACCGCAACCGCATTTATAAATACGGATTTGTGTAGTCTCGTTTTTTGTCGCTCCATAGAAAGCGACTTGTGCGGTGCTTCCGCAGTTAGGGCATTTAGGCTTCATCATTATTTCTCCCTTTCTTAAATTTCTTGCGGTCATAGGCTTTGCCGTTCTTTTTGGTATAGCCCCTTTTCCGCAGGTGGAGATACTGCTGGAGTTCCTCGCCCTCTTTCTTGAGGTAGGACTTTTTGAATGTCTTAGACATTAGACTCACCATCCTTTTGATAAACTCGCTCAATGCGGTCAATGTAGGGAGCAAGCAGACGGGTCTGTGCCTTTGCTCCGCTCATGTTAGAGGCAGAGATAAGCATCTTACCACCGCTTTTGAGATAGACAATGTAGGTGTTGATGTTAGTCATTGTAATTGCTCCTCTCTCTTGCTTTGTGAGTTAATTATAACAGAGAAAAGGCTTGTTGTCAAGCCTTTTTCTCAAAACAAGCAAAAAATTCTTTTTCAAATTGTTTTGCCTTTTTACGATTTTCGGGGTCATTCAGCCATTCAATAGCCCAATCTGTTGCGCTTTTTTCATCGGGCAATTTGAAATACTCAAAATTAAGAACAGACCGAGGAACGCTCTTTCGCAATTCAATAAGAGCAGTTTTTCTGTCATACCCTTCAAATTCTTGTTCTGCGTTCATGTGTCCCAACTCGTGAAGAATGGCAAGGGTGACGCTTGCGAAACCTCTGCCCATAGGACAACGAGCAAAAAAGTCTTGTGCGAATTGTTTAGACCCAAAACTCCACAATTCTTCAATACTGTAAGACATGCGAAATTCATCCTCGCCCTTGTCATCTACGCAAACACTAAAGCCATGATTTTTGATGCGAGTAAGCTTTACTTGACAAGGGACTTCAACATTTTCCCAATTATCTTCATTGCCAAACCAATCAAGCCAAGCATTAACATCGCCATCAAAATCATTAGCGCTTTTTTTCAGATATTGATGGGTGACGGTCAAGCCGTGGATGTCATTGATAAAATCTCTCATTACCCACATAACCTTACGAGGCTTCAACAACTTTCTCTTAATCATTTTTATCTTCCTCTCTTACTTTGTGAGTTAATTATAACAAAATAGGGCGTAATTGTCAAGTAGAAAATGGGATTTTTTTATTCGTCAAATTGCACAAAAAATCAGTTGAAAAAATTGCTTTAACACTTTAATGCGCTAAATTCCGCCCGCAGCGTCAGAAAGCGGGCGGCTGAAAGGTTTTTGTGCAAAATGACGAAAGACCCCACACCGAAGTGTGAGGTCAATCGTCAGAAAGAAAGAAGAGAAGAATAGACAGCCCCGTGGGGCAAAAGTGGTGAGGGTAGGGAGGCTCGAACTCCCGACACCTTGCTTAAAAGGCAAGTGCTCTGCCAACTGAGCTATACCCTCATAGAATCAAGGGGCGAACGCACACTTATCATCCTGATGGGAGCCTTAGTGTGTTGGATGTTGGTTGCTCTCTATCATCAGTTCCCTTGATTGTGCCTTTATTATAGCACATCTTTTGGAGAAATGTCAAGAGGTTTCGCAAACTTTTTTTTCTCGTCTTACTGCGGAGTTTTGCTTTTCCACTTCATCTTGTCTGTTTCCTCTTGGAATTGGTACTCCTACTCTTTTTCGTGGTAGTCGTCCGTTCCTCAAAACAGCCCGCCCGATAGTTTACTAAGTGCCCCCGGCTTACTGCGGAATAAATGGTTTACTTCTTCTACTTTCGCAAGGTGTGCACCCCTCGGATTTCTTAGGCTACTCCCTCTTGACATTCTTATTGTACCACAAACCTTTCGGTTTGTCAATACCTTTTTGAAAAGTTTTTACAGTTTCGGCACAGTTACATTTTCAGCCATCCACTTGAAAACTTCCTCTTTACTCATCGGACCATAGCCGTCCGCAAAGGTAAAGCCAGAGTCATCAATAATAGCGTTCATCTGTTCCTCATCAGAGCAAATGGTGTATCGCACCATGTCTTTTACCAGCATAGAACTTTCTTCAACGATGTAATACATTTGATTTTCTCCTCTCTTTATTGTATCTGTATTATAGCACATTTGGCTTGGCTTGTCAATAGTTTTTTTCAAATAATTGCGAAAGCAATCCAAAAGATTGCGTAAAGAAGTAGGAAATCAATCATGGGTTAGCCCTCCATAATTTTCTCAAAGGCGGTCAAAATCAAACCATAGACCCACTTGGGAGCGTGCTCCATAGCAATCACAAAAACGACACAGAAAATTAGAAATCCAATAGCCAGCATTTTGTTTACCTCTCTTT
>JAZNJK010000194.1:0-2173 GCA_045578005.1 Eubacteriales bacterium
GGCTTGAAATCATACCGTGGGTAAATGTGCCTGTAAGACCGAGTGTGCTACCGATTACATACACATTGTCGCCCATTTCTACTGCTGATGATGAAATTTCGAGGTATTTTTCATCGCTTGTTTCCACCTTCAAAATTGCGACATCTTGTTCAACATCGAACGCTACGACCTTAACGCTTGTTGTAGCCTCACCACCACTATATTTGGTGATTGAGAGTTGGTATGCACCTTTTATTACATGGTAGTTTGTTGCGATATATCCGTCGGCGGAGATGAAAAATCCCGTTCCAACTGCCATTCTATCGCCTTTTTTATCAAGACAAAGGATTTCAACGAGGGCATCTTTCGATTTCTCGTAAATTTCCTTGGCGGTTGCCTGTGCAAGAGTTTCGGCATTTACATACGGTCCTTCGTAAGAATCGCCACAGGTTTTGCACACATAGAGGGTATGTGCGTCCTTATCATCGGTCTTTTCTACCGCGTATGAAATATAACTACACGCAACTGCGCTAAGTGTTTGCTTACGAATGAGTTTGTCACACCATTCACAACGATACTCCGCCTCACCTGTTGCTTTACAGGTTGGGTTTTGGATTATTATCGGCTCACCCTCGTCATGTTCTTCAAGAGGGGTGAAGGTGTCATCGTATGTATAACTACAAAGTTTACAAATGTGGGTTGTATAGCCTTTTTCGACACAGGTTGCAAGATATGTCTTATTTGAATACACATGAGAGAGTTTTGGAACTGTAATTTCCTCAATGAGTTGCTCACAAGTATTACAGTATTTTTCCTTTTTACCGTCCTTTTCGCAATTGGGCGAGGAAACATTGACTATCGTGCCTTCATCATGGCCTTTGGCATCAACATAGTTTTGTTTTCCGACAGCACCGCATTCACACTCCATAAGAGTATATCCCTGCTCGGTGCATGTTGGGGGGATAACCTTACTTGCAAATGCGTGAGTGTGTCCGTTTTCGCTACTGTCGCCTGTTGGTATTCCGTCTTCCTCACCGCACGAGGCAAGGCACAAAATAGCGATAATCAATACTAAAAATAAAACAATTTTACGCTTCATATTTTCTCCGTTCTCATAGTTATATGTGATTAACAAATATATTTTATCACATATTATTCAAAATGTCAAATATAAAGTTGACAAATATGATTTTATATGTTAAAATATGTCTATCAAATTTTTTGGGGGTAATATTTATGAGTAATCTTAACATAGTTTGTCTTGACCTTGAGGGTGTTTTAGTTCCTGAGATTTGGATTGCATTTGCCGATGCGACAGGCATTCCCGAACTTAGAAGAACAACACGCGATGAGCCTGATTATGACAAACTTATGAAATACCGTATTGGCATTTTGAAGGAGCACGGTCTTGGTCTTAAAGAAATTCAAGATACTATTGCGAAAATCGAGCCACTTGAGGGCGCAAAGGAGTTTCTTGACAAACTTCGTTCAATCACACAAGTTATCATTATTAGCGACACATTTACACAGTTTGCATCACCTCTTATGAAAAAACTCGGTATGCCTACAATCTTCTGCAACACTCTTGAAGTTGCTGAAAACGGCGAGATTACCGGTTACAAGATGAGAGTTGAAAAGTCAAAACTTGCAACCGTAAAGGCGCTTCAAAGTATTGGTTTTGACACTATTGCAAGTGGTGACAGTTATAACGACCTTGGAATGATTTTGAACTCCAAGGCAGGCTTCCTTTTCAAGAGCACGGACAAAATTAAGGCTGACTATCCACAACTTGACGCTTTCGAGGAATATGACGAACTTTTCGAGGCTATAAAAAAGGCGCTTTAATTTAATAATAACAAAAAATCACCGACTGTGTCGGTGATTTTTATTTTTTGATTAGTAATAGGTCGTTATCCGTTCTCTGTTTAGTCCTCGGCGATGAATTTAAGGACTTTGCAAATATCGTCGTTTATGACAAATTCGGCAAGGTGGTCGTATGGGGTGGGGTCACGGTTGATGATGATTAGGTGCTTACCTTCATAATTTTTGACAAGTGAGGCGGCGGGGTTTACTGTAAGCGATGTGCCACCGACAATAAAGACATCGGCATCGTATATGGCATTTACCGCGCGGTAGAGTTTTGCGGGATTAAGTGATTCTCCATACATAACAACATCAGGGCGCACCATTTCGC
>JAZNJK010000195.1:0-2472 GCA_045578005.1 Eubacteriales bacterium
GCCCGGTTACAGACATTCTGCTCCCTGTCGTAGCACTTGATGACGCAGTCGGTCTTGTCCTCTTTGCAATCTCATTCGGTATTGCAAGGGCAATGGTAGCGGGCGAAATCAAACTCGTTTCAATAATTCTTGAACCGATTATTGAGGTCGTTATATCTCTCTTGCTTGGCGCACTTATGGGACTTATCTTCACATTCATTGAAAGATTTTTCCATTCAAGGTCAAAGCGTCTTGCGGTTAGTGTCGCATTCGTATTTGTAACCGTTGCAATCTCAATGGTAAATTTTGAAATCGGCGGTGTTCATATCGCATTCTCATCACTTCTCAGTTGTATGATGCTCGGCACAGTATTTTGCAATATTTGTGACTTCTCGGCGGAACTTATGGACCGTCTTGACCGTTGGACAGCCCCGATTTACATACTTTTCTTCGTTCTTAGCGGAGCGGAACTTAACCTTAGCGTATTTAAAGACTACACCGTAATCATCATCGGTCTTGTATACATCGTATTCCGTTGCATCGGTAAATACTATGGTGCAAGATTTAGTGCCGATCTTTCGGGTGCGGATCAAAATGTTAGAAAGTATCTCGGAATTACCCTTTTCCCACAGGCTGGCGTTGCTCTCGGTATGGCGATAAAGTCAATGACACTTGGTGAAATCGGTATCATAATTTCAAACATCGTTCTTTTCTCGGTTCTTATATACGAAATCGTTGGACCGTTCCTCACCAAAATTGCGCTTACTAAGGCAGGCGACATTATCCCAGAGGAAAAGACAAGTAATAGAATTCGCCATCACGATAAAAACTCCAACACAAACAAAATCTAATAAAATTAAACTTAAAAACACGGCAAATTTGCCGTGTTTTTGTATATAATCCTTGAATTCGTTTTGCTATAATGATATACTTAAAGTGTAATCAAAAAAAGGAGAGCAACTTGCTTTGTAAATTATATGAACAATTACGAAAAATTCGGATTAAAATCTTATGGTGCTATTCCAAACGAAAGACAAATGGAATGGTATAATAGAGAAAAAATGATATTTTTCCATTTTGGAATGAATACCTTTACAAATAAGGAGTGGGGCGACGGAAATGAAGACCCAAAAACCTTTAACCCTACCGACCTTGATGTGCGCAGTTGGGTGCGTCTTATTCGTGATGCGGGATTTAAATGTGCAATCCTGACCGCTAAACATCATGACGGATTTTGCCTTTGGCAAACGAAATGGACTGAACATTCGATTAAAAATTCCCCCTATAAAAACGGCAAAGGCGATATTGTTAGGGAGTTTACCGATGCGTGTCGTGAATACGGTATAAAAGCGGGAATTTACCTCTCTCCTTGGGATAGACACGAAAAAACATGGGGAAAAGATGAATATAACGACTTCTATGTAGGTCAACTGACCGAACTTTTCACAAATTACGGAAAAATTTGGGAATGTTGGTGGGACGGAGCAGGTAGCACCGAGGCAGTTTATGATTGGGAAAGATGGGCAAAGACTGTTAAAACACTCCAACCCGACGCCACAATTTTCGGCTCACTCGGGGCAACTCCATGGGTAGATGTCAGATGGGTAGGAAACGAAAAGGGAATAGCGGGAAAGCCTTGCTACGCAACAATCGACTCATCATCACTTGTCTATGAATACACAAATGAACTTAATAGCGGTAAAATCGGCGGTGAGCGCTTTATTCCTGCCGAGGTCGATGTGTCAATCCGTCCGGGTTGGTTTTATCACAGTGAGCAAGACAAAGATGTCCGCACCCCCGAAAACCTCATAAATTTATTCTTTACCTCGAACGGAAGCAATGCGGGATTTCTCCTCAATTTGCCACCCGATAGACGCGGACTAATCCACGAAAACGACCAAAAGAGTCTTCTTGAATTCAATAGAATACTGACAAAAGCACTGTCAAATAACTATGTGGAAAATGCCAAAATCACCGCAACCACAGAAAGGCACGGTTGCGAAGCACAAAACCTCAAAAATAGCGACCCAGTGTCAATCTATGCCCCACTTGACACCGATAAATGCCCCGAAATTCTTATCGAATTGCCCTGTGAAACCGAAATTAATGCCATTATGATAAGTGAACTTATTGAACTCGGTCATAAAATCGTAGGGATTGAGGCGTACGCACTCGAAAACGGCGAGTGGAAACAAATCCTAAATAGCGAAATTGTTGGCTATAAACTTTGTGAAAAGTTTGATAATACCGTAACCGATAAGGTGAAAATCAAAATCACAAAGTCGCTCGACACTCCTGCCATTCGCTCGGTAGGACTATACCGTTTCGAGCAAAATAGCGATACTGCGTCTAAAAACATTAAAAAATCAAACCTTCTTGAAAACGAAAGCGCACAGGTCGTAACCGATAAAAACTCGTTTGATATCAACCTCGGTGGCGTTTATTCCTTTAATGAAATTACCCTTGAAGGGGTGAAGTCGGAGGCCAAGCGGT
>JAZNJK010000196.1:0-5051 GCA_045578005.1 Eubacteriales bacterium
CTCGTAAGAGTGCCGAAGGGGCAAGGCGCACGCGCTAATCTCTCAGGCAAAAGGACAGAGTAGTTTCTTTACATATCTTATATGCCATTTGAAAACGGCATATTTGAATTTTTGTAGAAATATTTTGTCGCGGAGTGAAAATTTCACTTCGTTTTTTATTTTGGTTATAAAATTTATAATATATCATAAAAGGAGAACAAAATGGAATTTTTGGAAAAAATGGTCGGACTTATAAACGACTATCTCTCAGGCTACATACTTGTCATTCTTCTTGTAGGCGTAGGTCTTTACTACTCCATAAAGACAAGATTTGTCCAAGTTCGTTGCCTTGGCGAGGGCTTCAAAAGAGTTTTCGCTAAAAACAAAAAAGAGGACGGTAAAAAGGGACTTTCCTCATTTCAAGCACTCGCAACCGCAGTTGCAGCCCAAGTAGGAACAGGAAACATCGTTGGAGCATGTGGAGCAATCCTTGTCGGTGGTCCTGGCGCAATCTTTTGGATGTGGATAATCGCATTCTTGGGAATGGCAACAAACTACGGTGAAGCAGTTCTTGCTCAAAAGACAAAAATCACACTCGAAAACGGTGAAATCCAAGGCGGACCTGTCTACTACATCAAAAAAGCGTTTTCAGGCAAACTTGGTAAAGGACTTGCAGGTTTCTTTGCAGTAGCAATCACAATTGCGCTCGGTTTTGTTGGTGCAATGGTTCAATCAAACTCGATAACCTCAAATATCGCAGGTGTATTCACCTCATTCGGCTCAAATCCCGAAACAGTCCATAACTTTATGTGGATTGTCGGTGTCGTTCTTGCTATCCTTACCGCAGTAATCGTAATCGGTGGCGTAAAGAGAATAGCATCAGTTACCGAAAAACTCGTGCCGATCATGGCAATCCTCTATATCCTCGGCGGTCTTTTGGTTGTTTGCGTAAATATCAAAAATCTTCCCGAAGCCGTTGGCTCAATCTTCAAATACGCATTCCTTCCACAAGCAATTATCGGTGGTGGAATCGGTAGCGCAATCGTAAAAGCAATTCAAAAGGGCGCACAGCGTGGACTCTTCTCAAACGAAGCAGGTATGGGTTCAACCCCACACGCACACGCACAAGCCGATGTCAAAGACCCACACGACCAAGGCGTTGTCGCAATGGTAGGCGTATTTATCGACACATTCGTCGTTCTCACCTTGACCGCACTCATCGTTCTTTGCACACTCTATTCAGGAAACGGCGCACTCGCTCACATAACAGGTGAAATGTCCGATACTGCGGGTTCGTTCTCAAATATTGCGGGCGCACTCGGTTACAGTGACGGAAATATGGTTCAAAAATCCTTCCAAATCACCTTCACAACACTCTTTGGCGGTAACGCAAGTGTTGGAAACGCAGTAGGAAGTATCTTTGTTGCAATATGCCTATTCTTCTTTGCATTCTCAACTATCATCAGTTGGAACTTCTTTGGAAAAGTAAACTTCAACTACCTCTTTGGTAAAAAGGCGACAATCGTTTACTCCGTTTTGTCCATAGTTTGCGTATTCCTCGGCTCAATAGGTTCAAACGGACTCGTATGGGGTCTTTCCGATATGTTCAACAACCTCATGGTTATCCCTAACGTCCTTGCAATGCTCGCACTTGGCGGAATGGTATTTGAACGCTTTAATAAGAAAAATGCTGTATCGGTTGAAGGAAATGTAAATACTTCAAGTGAAGAAAACTAAAAATAAAATCCCACCCCAAACGGAGTGGGATTTTAAAAAAATCGCCCCTGTGTCTAAAAAATGGCATGAAAGGAGAAAAAATGAACAATCTTTCAAAAAAATATTCCGTAGTCCTTTTTGACCTTGACGGCACTATTGTCGATAGCGGAGAAGGCGTTACAAATTCCGTAACATATGCCCTTAACAAATTCGGCATAACGGTTGATGATAAAAAATCACTCTCTAAATTCATCGGTCCGCCCCTTATTTATTCTTTCAAAACCTTCTACGGATTTGATGAAGAAAAAGCCCTAACCGCCATCGAATATTACCGTGAATATTACACCGCAAAAGGCATTTTAGAAGGATATGTGTATGACGGAGTGGAAAACCTTTTCCGTGACCTCAAAAATGCAGGTATGCGTCTAATTCTCGCTACTTCAAAACCCGAGGAGTTTGCCCGTCGAATAATGAAAAACGCCCACCTCGACACTTATTTTGAATATATGGCAGGTGCAAGTATGGACGAAAAGACTCGTAACTCCAAAATTGAAGTTATCGAATATGCCCTAAAAACCGCAAATATAGACACACCAAGCGAGGTAGTGATGGTAGGCGACCGCTTTTACGATATTGAAGGCGCACATCACTTCGGTATCGACTGCATAGCGGTTGAATATGGATATGGCAACCGTGAAGAGTTTGAAAAATTCAATGCCGACTATATCGCCAAAACACCCCTTGATGTATCTAAAATTCTCATAAAATAACAAAAAATCCAAGCATTTCGCTTGGATTTTTATTTAGCCTATTTGTTTGAATTTTTCTCGGACGCTTTTTGCATATTGTAAAACTCACCGCCAAGAGCCATAAGTTCATCATAAGTGCCAAGTTCAACACATCGCCCGTCTTTTAAAACCGCAATTTTATCTGCATTTCGTATTGTCGAAAGACGGTGAGCGATAACGAAAGTTGTCCTACCGCTACATAGCGAATTTATCGAGGACTGTATCTCTCTTTCGGATACATTGTCAAGCGCACTTGTCGCCTCATCAAAGATAATGACTTGCGGATTTCTAAGTAGCGCACGGGCAATCGAAAGCCTTTGTTTTTGACCACCCGAAAGGTTAGACGCGTGTTCTTGAAGATTAGATTCAAGCCCCTTTGGAAGTCCCATTATAAAATCAAACATCTTTGATGCTTTGAGCGCATTTTCGATTTGCTCATCAGTCGCATCTTCCGCCCCGTATGTGAGATTTTCCCTCACCGTGCCAACAAACATAACACTTGACTGTGGCACATACGCAATATGCTTACGATACGAGCGCAAATCAATCTCATTAAGGTCGTGACCGTCAATTAAAATCTTGCCACCACTCGGTAGCATAAAGCCGATAGCGAGGTTAAGTAGTGTGGTTTTACCCGCCCCACTCTCGCCGACAATAGCCACAGTTTCACCCGCCTTGACACTAAGTGAAAAACCTTCAAGTAACGGTTGGTCGTCATCGTAAGAGAAATAAACATCTTTGAATTCATAATTTCCGCACACATCATCAAGTTTTTTCTTACCGTCGTTATGCTCAATATCATCGGAACAAAGAATTTCGCCAATCGAAACAACCGACTCTTTACCCTTCGCCAAAATCGGCATAAGACCGATAAGTGAGGAAACTTGCCAAGTCAGTGTGTTAAAATAAGTTTGGAACAAAGTTATATCACCGATTTCGGTAAGCGTGCCTCTAACATAAAGATATGAAGAAAAGACAAGACAACCGATTTGGAAAAATTGAATAGTAACCCATAAAAACGAGCCGAAATATGCCTGAATCATATCGAGTTTAAGTCCCGATTTTGCAATCCTTCGTAAAATCCCCGACATCTTTTTTGATTGTTCTTCTTCAAGCGCGTGCGCTCTTGTTATTTGTATCATTTCCTCGGTGTCGTTCACAATGGCTGAGGCATTTTCAACATCGTGACGAAAGTCGGAGTTTGAATTATCCATCTTCTTCCTAAAAATTCGCCTAAGTGCCAAATTTGCGGGAATACAAAGTAGGAAAAAGAGAAGAACGATGTAACTCTTTTGCAAAATTACAACAAGCGCCACAGTGATATTAAGCACAATAGACGGAATAGTCGTTATAAGTTGAACGAAAAATGTGTGAACATTTTCCACATCTCTCATAATTTTCGACTGAATTCGTCCGCTTTGCATTTGCTTGTGAAAACTGATTGAAAGAACTTGTAACTTGCGTATCAATGCACCCCTTAGTCCCGCCTCAATTTTTCTTGTCGCAACACTGTAAAGTTTTACATAAACCGCATTCGTCGGTATGTTAATAATGAGTAAAGCAAGGACAATTCCCACGCTCATAAAAATAGTTGGAAATGGATTTGTGCCGTCAAGTATGTAATCATGCACCGCATTTATAATTGTCGCCGTGTTAAGAGGAAGAAGAATAACGGGCAACTGCTTTATGAGATAAAACACCATGGAAAGCAAAAAATCCCACTTGTATTTTAAATACAGTTTGATAATTAGCGCACTTGGACGGGAGTGATTGCTTAAATACTTGTCAATAATTTCGTTTTCAAGTTTAATTGATTCATCATCACTCAAAAGTTCATCTTTGTTGTCCATAAAATCCCCCTTATTACGATAATTTACGAAAAAATCATACCACACTTTTTTATGCTTGTCAATAAATTAAAGCCAAGAAATCATGCAGGGACAAAAAATTCAAAAATTCGCCAAAGCCTCTTGACTTGATGGCGCGTGTGTGCTATGATTGAAACATAAATTCAAAAAATCTAATCTTTTAGAGGAAAAATATTATGGATATCAAAGTAATTGAAACAACTACCCCAAAGCAAATGGTAAAGGAAAGCGAACTCGGATTTGGTCAATATTTCACCGACCATATGTTCGTAATGGACTATGAGGCAGGTAAAGGTTGGCATAATGCAAGAATTGTGCCATTCGGCAACATCTTACTTCACCCCGCATCAACCGTTTTGCACTACGGAGCAGAAATATTCGAAGGACTTAAAGCATATCGCACAGAGGAGGGAAATGTTCAACTTTTCCGCCCAATGGAAAATATCAAACGCCTTAATACCTCAGCCGAGCGTATGTGCCTTCCAACCATCGACGAAAACGACGCACTCGAAATTCTCACAACATTCGTAAAACACGAGGAAAAGTGGGTGCCAAACTCATTTGGAACATCACTCTATCTTCGCCCTTATATGTTCGGTAACGATGAAACACTCGGTGTTCATACCGTTCATAGAGCAACATATATGATTATCGCATCTCCAAGCGGAAGTTACTATAAAGAGGGCATTAACCCCGTTAA
>JAZNJK010000197.1:0-17626 GCA_045578005.1 Eubacteriales bacterium
CTTGTAACTCCTACAAGCCAAATCGTAGGAACACAGGCAGTGCTTAATGTTCTTATGGGAAGATACAAGATGATTTCCAAGGAATCAAAGGGACTCCTTCGTGGTGAATACGGTCAACTCCCAGGCGTTGTTAACGAAGAGGTTCGAAAACTCGCAATCGGTGATGCGGAAGTTATCACTTGCCGTCCTGCCGACCTTATCGCTCCTGAACTTGAAAAGTATCGTGAAGAATTTAAGGACATTGTAAAGAGTGACGAAGATGTGCTTTCTTGCGCTATGTTCCCACAGGTTGCTCCTAAATTCCTCGCATTCAGAGACGCTCCAAAACCCGACCCAAATGCTGTTCGTGAACTCTTTATCGAGGACACCGGCAGATAAATCGTTTACGATTTATCCGTGCGCAAAGCGCATATCGAGTCAACGCAGTTGACAATCGAGGACTCACAAAGTCCATATCGTGTCCCAACGGGACATATCGCTAAAACACAAAAATCCGACACAGTGTGTCGGATTTTCGTTTTTTATACCGTTTTATGCGAAGACAATTTATGTGCATAGCACAATTTATGAAGCACAGTGTCATTTTTTGAGTTTTGCATAAACGGGGACAGTTTTAGCAAGTGGAACACAGTAAAGAAGTGTTTTATCGGGATATTTACCGAAAATAATATTAACCGCCTCTTTATAATACATAAGTTGGTCTTTGTAACGATTTACCAACTTGCCAATGTAGTTTTCCTCGGTCACGCTATCGGTTTTATAGTCAACAAGCACGAGATTTCCGTCCTTATCCTTATAAATACAGTCCGTAACACCCTGAACGAGGATTTTCTCATTTTGAAGTTTTGGCTCTTTGGTAAATTCGCTTGCGGGCAAGAAGATATTAAATCTAAACTCGCGCCAAATTTCGTTTCTCGCTTCTGCATCTACAAGTTCGCCAAAAAGATCGCTTTTAACAAAGTTTTCAAGATGCTCGACATTGACAAGTTTCTTTATCGCCTCGGAGATAAACTTCTCCTCGCAAAGCCTTTCAAGTTCACAAGAAACGCCATTTTCTCCTTTAAGGTTACTAAACTTGCAAAACTGCATAAACATATGCGTTGCAGTTCCTTTTTCCGCAGGGGTAAATTCGGTTTTATCCCTTTGCTCAATAGCAAAATCGGGAAGAGTAGCAATAGAATATTTGCACGATGAGAATATATCGCGATCCTCTTTCGAAAGCGAAAGTTCAAATTCCGCCTCGCTCTTTACCTCGCTTGAAATTTTATCGTCGGCAAGGTTGTTTTCGTCATCGTTTTCAGTTTGGACCTTTTCATTTTCGTCTTCATTTTCGTTTCCGTTCTTGCTTTTGTCAAGCATAAGCGGTTTAAGTTCGGAAATGGCGAGTTTTGATGGTAACTTGCTCAAATATTCATAAGGATATTCAAACTCAAATCTTCGATTTAGTTCACCCTGTAACTCTAAAACCGCCTTTTTGTCCATTTTTTCGCGCCTTTTTTGTCGCTCGGCAAGGATTTTCTCATCAATTTTGTCGCCGTGCGGATCTTCGGGGGCGGTATTAGACGGGATAATCTTTATCGCTTCCCCCTTACCCACTTTACAAAGTGCGTGAGTGATAAGTTCGATAAAACTCTTTGTGTGAAGGACACTGTATCTTGATGCAAAATTGCTTGTGCGCTTTGCGTTGTCAAGTTTTTCTTTGCAAGGCGCTTTGCTTTTATTCGAGAAAATGCCCGTGATATATAACTTGCTTCTTGCTCTTGTCATAGCAACATAGAGCATTCTCATTTCTTCCTCGTAGAACGATTTGCTTGTCGAAAGTTGCATAGCACGACGGAAAAGAGAGTCAAACTTTGCAACACCGCCATCACGGAAAATGTATGAGGAAACGCCGAGGTCACGGTGGTAGAGAATAGGCTCATTGTTATCCCTGCAAGTAAGTTCAGAGCCACAACTCGACACAAAGCAAACCTCGTATTCAAGACCTTTTGAGGCATGCACGGTCATAACTTTAACGCTCGGTGTATCAATATCGCCAAGAAGCACCTTGCTCGTTTTTCCGTTTGCGTTTTCTATGTGTCGCAGGAAAGAGGAAAGTCCCTTATATTTTCCCTTTTCAAAGCCACGGGCAAGGTCGTAAAGTTTATAAAGGCTCGCCCTTTCGCTTTCGTTCAAGTCTTGGCGAAGGGAAGTGTCGGTAAGCACCATTGAAATTACATCAAAGGCGGTCTTTTTTCTTGCTTCGTTGCGGTAGAAATTGAGTTTTTCGATAAATTCATCAAGTCGCACTTTCAACTCATCGTTTTCGCTATATTTTTCAATTGCGTCAAGAAGGCTTGATGTTTCTTTTGCGTTTGCCTTGATTTTCACAAGGTCGCAAAGTTCAAAACCGAACACGCCCGAAAGCATTGCACCCGCAAGGTATGTATCTCTTAAAGGGTTATCAATTGCGTGAAGAACATCGAGAGCGAGTAAAACCTCTCCCTTTTCAAAGAAGTGTTCATCACCCTTGTATTCGCAAGGAATACCGCGCTTACGAAGGGCGTTTATGTAAAATTCGGCAGGGGCTCTAAAACTACGGAGCAAAATGGCGATTTTGTCCGCCGTAATCTTTTGACCGTTTGCAAGGTATTTATTTGCAAGAAGTTCACAAATCTTATTTGCGATGTTTTCTGCCTCGATGTAGTGGTTTTTTAAATCTTTTGCCTCATCGTCATCGCCACCGCTACTGTCATCGTCACCGCTACTGTCATCGTCATCGCCATCATCGGCAACATCGTCCCTGTCAATGATAAGCACTTCAACATCGTCAGGGGGATTTCCCGCATCACGCTTGGCAAATCCGAGGTTATCTTTTTCCTCGTAAGCGATGCTTTGCGACATGCAAAACTTTTCATCTTCTTCGGGGGCAAGAGAGGTCATAAACATAAAACTTGATATGATATTTGCAAAGTCGATTACACTTTCATCACACCTAAAATTCTCGTTCATAAACAAAGAATAGCCAACTACACCCTCTGATGTATCGAAAATAGGCTCATTTTTCTCGTTAAATTCGATAGGCGAAAACCTCTTTCGGTAATCGGAGAAAATTTCGGGTTCGGCGGAGCGGAAGCGGTAAATGCTTTGCTTTATATCGCCGACAAGGAAACGGTTGTTAGTTGAAATGGCGGAAAAGACCGAATCTTGAACGAAGTTCGTATCTTGGTATTCATCGACATATATTTCATCGTATTTTTTCGCAAGTTCGTTTGCAAGGTCACTTGGCTTTCCGTCACGCCACAAAAGAGAAATGGCAAAACGGGAAATATCGTTAAAATCGCACACTCCAAGCAGTCTTTTCTTCTCGGAGTATCGTTTATCAAAGGCGTTTAGTATCGCATAAAGCGAGGCGCAAACACGCTTTGTTTTAGAAAGTTCTTGCTCTATTGCATCATCCGATAGACAAAAGTATTCCTCTTTCATCTTTTTGAGGAAACCTTTGAGTTTCTTTCTCTCATCGTCAAACCAACTTCCCAAAAATTCGTCACCCTCGGGGGTGAAAACGACGGCTTTTTTTGCGCCATTTTTAGCCTGTTTATACTTGATAGCACCGAGCATTTCTTGAATTTTCGGATAAACGGGATATGATGTGTGTGTAGCGACGGTTAAAAGGTCGGTAAGAAGTTGCTTGTCGCTCTTGAATGTTTCTTCAAAGAAATCACGGGTCCCTTCGCTATATTCACAAAGTTTAAGTCCGTAGTCGCAAAAGCCGATGTAGTGACGCAGGCCGCAGACGAAGTTTTCACGAATAGCCATTCCAAACGGAGTTTTCATAAAATCATCACCTATGGAAACGGAGTTAATTCGAAGGAGTGTTTCAATTCCGTCCTTGGTGGTAATTAGCGATTTGTATAGGTCAAGAAGTGCTTTTTTGAGGTTGGTATCGCCCGAAAAAGTGGACAATGTATCTACAAGACACAAAAAATCCGAATATTCGCGCGTGTTCTTTCCGCCAAGACCTTTGCCGTCGAAAAACTCATCAATCACCTCTGATATGGAGTCGTTACAAAGTGCCTCGCTCTCGCTCTCATCAGCCATTCTAAATCCCGCATCAAGACCGAGCGATGCGAAGTTTTCCTTGACGATTTTAAGGCAAAATGAGTCGATTGTGGAAATTTGTGCCGAGCCGAGTTTTACAATTTGCCCTTCAAGTCGTGATTTGAGTTCGTTTTTTAGGTCAGCATCAATGTCCTCTAACGAGGAAACGACCTTTATCGCCTCGGCAATTCCGTTGGCAATTCTGATTTTGAGTTCGTTTGATGCCTCTTTGGTAAAGGTAACGATGACTTTTTTTGAAATGTCGTCACCGTCAATAACAAGTCGTTTGACAAGTCGTTTTGTAAGGGTAAAAGTCTTTCCGCTTCCTGCACCTGCGGAGATAAGAATATCTCTTTTAAGTGCCTTTTTAAACGGTTCCGATTCCTTATCGTTTTCCGTTCCGCCAAACCTTACGGCGCATTTTTGGGCAGGAGTAAGTTTATTTATTTCTATGACTTCTTCCATTAACTTTTCATAACTTTTAGTTAATTTTTCACTAATCATACTTTTCTCCTTTTCCTACATACAAAAAGACGGGAGCAATATTTACAAATGTTTTCCGTATCTCCATTAAGCGGACTTGCACACGCCTCGCCATTAAGAAGTCTGTCTGTGATTTTAGTAATAGTTTCGTTAAGTTGTGTTTCAACCGCATTTTGGAAATCGTCTTCGGGAAGGAACAAGTGCGCATTTTTCACCGTTTTCGACGGCAAGAAGGTTCTTTTTCCTTTGACTCCTCGGTTTTTATCCTGTGCAAAAAGGACCTTTTCGCTATCGAGGAAAAAGCCGTTTCGCTTTGAGTTTTTGATAAGTTCGGCAGTTTCGCTTGACTTTGCACTGTCGGAGTCAACTCCATCGGTTGGGGACATAACACTTGATTTTCCTATTTTCATAGGGAAATACACGACACTTGCGGGTTTTAGTTCCTTTTTGCCGAACTTTTTGAGCAATTTTTTTGCAAATTCGGTGTTGGGTTGGCAAAGCGTCGAAAGATAAAGCGGTAATTGAATTTCACGACCATTTTTAAACTCGTCCATTTTGAATGTTTTCTCACCCGTCTTGTAGTCAACTACACGAAGGTAGAGGTTGTCCTCATCTTCGGGCGCATAAAGGTCAACACGGTCCGCAATTCCCGACATCGAAACGACAACACCGTCATTTCTTTTGAATTTGCGTGGTGGGCAACCGTTTTTGGGGTCGGAGAATTTGAATTCGAAGAATGCGGGTTTGAAGTCACTGTTGTCAAGTTCAAGCGCGAGGTCGTTAATATAATAAATAATGTTTGATTTTAGCCTGTCGAAAAGGTGAACGAGTTTTTGTTCGGGATTTTTGTCGGGGCAAAGTTTGTTTAGATAATCACTCGTTATTTCATCAATCATTGATGACTTCTTTTCATCGGAAATGTCGCTAAGGCGAGTTCCCTCGTCAATTTTCGCATCAATCAAAAATTTCTCGAAAATCTTATGGGCAAGTTCACCGACTTCCGCCGAGCCGAAGGAAATGACTTCGTCTTTTCTAAGACCGAGAACCTTGTCGCAATAGTATTGCATAGGACAGTTTACGAACTTTTCAATTTGTGATTGAGATAGGGTGAGGTTCTTTTTACCGTCTTTTTCTTGACAAAGAATACCGTTTTCTTTTGCAAGATCCGACGGAATTTTAAGATTTTCGTTTGAAATGGTAGCGTTTTTCTTTTCCTTGCCAAGCGCTTTACAAACAGAAAGCGATGCCAAAGAACTACTCGAAATAAACTCCGTTGCGATGTTTCTTGTCCAAATTCGAGAAGCGACACTGTTAAACAGTTTAGTTTTTGCGGTGAGCGAGAAGAAAAGTTCCTTGTCAAACCTTGATTTGAATTGAGGGAGTGTCTCAATTTGCGCCTTTTTAAGCACTTTAAGGGATTTTAGTGCCCCCATTTTATCAGCGGACACAAACAACTCGCTTTTGCGCCCTTTCAAACTAATAAGGGCGGGAAGTAGCGCTTTTATTCTTGTAAACGCAAGGCTTGGGTCTTTTTTGTTTCCTCTTATATCGGAAATCGGTGCACTAACTACCAAGGTGTGTGACGGGAAAGCGATACTGTTTTTGAACATAAGAAGTTCGCTGTCGGCACGGGTTTCGGTGCTTTCGGAAAGGGTTGCACCTGAAAATGCGTTTCGTTCAAATGCGTCTTCAAGTGCGTCTTTATCTTCATCGGAGAAGAAAGGAATTGCACTGACATTTGCAGGGAATGAGCCTTCGCAAACGCCAAGCACGAATGCGTGTTTAATTCCCGACGCACGAAGTGAGTCCGCCTCACCTATCGTTACATTGTCCTCGCCCGTTGGGAGTGCGCCGATTTCCACTCCGTCAAGGGAGTAAGAGAGCGCACAAAGAAAGCCCTCTTGGTCAACGATTTCATTTGGCATAATCTTGCAAATCGCTTCAAGAGATTCCAAAACCGCACTGTAAAGTTGAGAAATCAAGAATTTTTCGTTCTTGTCGCTCGTTTCCAAAAATTCTTCCACAAGTGACTTTTTAATATCAATAGCCACCAAGAAATCATGCACCGCTTTGCAAATACTTTTTGCGCTTGCACCACGGGTTGCACCATTTTCGACGGGCGAAAAGGCGCGTTTAAGTATCGAAATTTTATCGACTACATATTTACGCGTGTCGTTAATTCGTTTAAGTCGTGCGCTTTGTTCCTCGCTCATTGGCTCGGTTGAGTAGCCGTCGGGATTGTTTTTCCACTCACTCTCAAAGCGTGAGCCGTAAATTCCCCACCTGAACATATAGTCTTCAAGTAAGTCGGCATCTTTTGGCGAAACTCCCGCGTAGCGACTGCGCATAAATGTAGCGACATCACGCACACTCCAATAACTTGATGCGTTTATAGCGGAGTAGAGCATTTTTACAAGTGGGCGCGAGGTTGCGTCCGTGCTTGCCGAAATGAAGTAATTGATGCCGTATTTTTTGAGCGCAGTATCAATTATACCACGATATGTATCTGTATTTCGCACAATTACGGCAATATCGGAGTATTTTGCGCCACCGATTAAAAGTTCACGGATTTTTGATGCGACAAGTTCACATTCTTCAAATTCATCACGGGGGCGAAGTAAGGAAACGCCCTCGCAACTCGAAAAAGGCTTCGCACCGAATTCCCAAATATTTTTAACGAGGTATTTTATCGCCTCGCTTTCGTGGAAACTGTCTTCTTTGAGTTCTTTTACCGTCGGGACTATTTTGTTCGATTTGCACATATTTTGCAAACGCATTATCGTTTTGGTCAACTTATCGAACTGAATTTTGCCGAGGTCCGCCCTGTCAACATCAAAAGCGAATGTAACTCCGTTTGCCTGTTTCAAGATGATATCCAAAATCTTGATTTGCGCACCCGTCCAACCGAAAAATGAACTGATATACACATTTGAACCATTAAAGAAACTGTCGTTTTTGTGGTTTTCGAGTTTTGTGTAAAGTGCTTCAAGGTCGTCATATGGGTCGGAGTAACTTGCGCTCAAAATTTCGTCATAAAGCCTGTAAACGCACACAAGGTCCTTCGTTCTTGAAGCAAGACGCTCGTTTTTGTCGATAGATTCACACGTTTTTTCGAGCATATTCGGTGTGATTGCGTAGGATTTGAGTTCGCTTACCGCATCAAGAAACAACTCAACGCAACCGCGCTCCCTACCCTCAATGATTTTACTGTATTCGGAAAGCATATTCTTCTCACGCGCAACACAAAGAGCGCGGAACATAACGAGGTTTTTCGCACTTGCGTCTATGTAGTTGTTTTTGAGGTCACCCCAAAGGCGAAATGCCTTGTTGCAAAGTCTTGTAAAGTTAAGCACCTCGACATAGAGTTGTCCGTTAAGTTCGGTGGCAATCCTTTCACATTCAAGGGCATATTGCTCAGGCACAATCCAAAATGCGTGACGCTTTGCTAAAATATCCTCTTTAAGCCGAGATTTTATGTATTTGATTTTTTCCGTTCCGTAGGAATCATAAACAAATTCAACTTTTGACACGGTGGTGTTTTCTCCTTAAAGTTTATAGTTAATTGTTGGTGGGTTTGTTTAGTCCGGATTGTTCGATACTCCCCGAGCAGTTTTCTTCATGGCGTTAGCCAATTCATGACCATAGGTCAATTCATGTCACAAAGTGACAATTCATGTGCCAAAGGCACAATTCATTCCTCGTTCCGAATTCCGAATTCCGCATTTGACGGCAGTCTTTCGTAAAGCGCCGTATTGCGCAAAATAACGCCCCGACCTCTCCACGAAAACGGGCGAGAGGCAAATTCCTCATCACTCATATTTTCGACAAGGTCACTTGTAAGTAGAGTGATAACATTCTTCTTAAAATATTCGATAGGGGTAAAAGATGCGTTTTTGGTATAAGGGCATACATTTTGACAAATATCGCATCCCCAAATACAACCGCTGTCAAGCATCAATTTTATCTCGTCGGGGGAAAGGTTTCCTTTCTTTTGAGTGATAGCGGAAAGGCACTCGCTCTTTGGCCGAGGGTCGTTTTTATCCATACAGTGTGACGGACATGCAAAAGAACACGCACCGCAACCGATACACCGTTTTATCGACACATCTTCCACAAAATCAAGACCGAGCGAGGCGGGGTCAAGTGTTGTTATAAGTTCGCAAAGGAATACAAAAGACGAGTATTTTTCGTTTATAAGTAAGCCGTTATCACCGATAAAGCCAAGCCCCGAAAGACAAGCACCGTTTACCTCGTCAATAGGTGAGTGGTCGGCAAACAGGGCGAATTTCTCACCTTCAAACTTTTCTTTAAGGTAAGGGATAAGTTCACCTCGCAGAGTATCGACAAATCCGTGATAATCAGGCACAGAGGCATAGACCGAAAGGTTAATTGGTGCTATCTCGCTACGGTAAGGGATAAGCATCATAACAACCGTTGCCTCACTATCAAACCCCTCACGCTCCAAAAGATACTTTTTAGTTATCTTGCAGTCGCTTAGGCGAATAGCACCGTAAAGGTCAATTCCGTATTTCTTCAAAATTTCTTTCATTTTTCGTCCTCGCTTGAAGTTGGGTTTTCATCTTTTTTCTTGAAAATGATGAACTTTGAAAGAATGTAGTTTAGCACAATTACAACGATGTTTGAAATAATCTTGATTGCCATATCGTTAAATAGCAACACATCGACAAATAGGAACATAATTCCAAGGTCAAGAACACCGGTAAACACTCTTGCACCAAGGAATGTTACGATTTCAAAGAAAAACCTCTTTTTGCCCTTCGATTCAAAAACTATGCTCTTGTTCGTGAAGAATGCGAAGAATACCGAGGTAAGCCACGCAAGAACGGTTGATGCAAGTGTGCCAAGCGATAACGGATGGGCAAACACCCAATATGCTACGATATTTATAAGTGTAGTCAGTGCGCCAAAAATCAAGTAAAGAATAATTTGGCGATACTTTTTTATAATTTCCAAAATTTTGTTCATCTTTAAAACCTCAAAAAAGAATTTCTTCGGAATTTTCCAAAGGAAACAATTTATCTATTATATTTTACCACCGAAATAACATTTTGTCAAGTGAAGTTAAAATGCCGATAGTCGTATTTTATGCACATCTTGCGCACCTTAATAAAAAAATTTGAAAATATTACTCTTGAAATAATAAAAAATGTGTGTTAAAATATATAATTAAGGGCGTGTAGGCTCTAAAATCGGCTAAAAACCGAAGGAAAAGCAAAACGCAGGAGAAAACAAGCAAGGAGAAGGACATGGCAAAGGAACAGTATAACGACCAAACGATATCCTCACTTAAAGGAGCAGACCGAGTTAGAAAAAGACCGGCGGTTATTTTCGGTTCGGAAGGTCTTGAAGGATGCGAACATTCGTTTTTTGAAATATTATCAAACTCCATAGACGAGTCAAGAGAGGGCTACGGAAAGGAAATTGTCGTAACCGTATATCAAGACAGAACAATAGAGGTTGACGACCACGGACGCGGAGTTCCGCTTGATTTCAACAAGAAAGAAAACCGCTATAACTGGGAACTTGTATATTGCGAACTCTATGCGGGCGGAAAATACGAAAACAACAGCGAAAAAGGTGCATATAAATACTCCCTCGGTCTTAACGGACTTGGTGCGTGTGCAACACAGTATTCGTCAGAATTTATGGATGTATACTCATTTAAGGGAGATACACTTTACGAAATGCACTTCAAGAAGGGTGAGCCTGTTTCGGAACTCACCGTTTCTCAACTTGCGAAAAAGCAAAAGAGAACAGGAACGCTTACAAGATGGCGTCCCGACCTCGATGTATTTACCGATACTAAAATTCCAAAGGAATATTTTCTCACCACCCTTCATAAACAAGCGGTAGTAAACAAAGGACTTCGCCTTGTCCTCGTTTACGAGGAAGAAGACGGCTCACTCTCCGAGAGCGAGTTTTATTACGAGCGTGGTATTGCCGACTACATCGGTGAAATCACCGAGGAAAAGTCACTCACCGCACCGCATCAATGGGAGATGAGCGCAAGGGGTAAGGATAGAGAAGATAAGGATGAATACGACCTTAAAGCCGAAATTTGTTTTTGCGTTTCAAACACGGTTAGCCGTCTTGAATACTATCACAATTCGAGTTTTCTTGAACACGGCGGTTCACCTGCCTCGGCAGTTAGAAGGGCGTTTCTTGCAAGTGTTGACAAATACCTAAATGACAACAGTATGTATCTTAAAAAAGAGGAAAAGGTCGCTTTTGTCGATATTCAAGACTGTCTTGTGCTTGTAATTAACAGTTTTTCAACTCAAACTTCTTACGAAAACCAAACCAAGAAATCAATCACCAACAAGTTCATTGAAAATGCGCTTTATGAGTCCATTAAACAGGAACTTGAAGTATATTTTGCGGAAAATCACCAACAAGCAAAGATTTTTGCCGAGCAAGTGCTTATTAATAAGCGCTCTCGTGAAAAGGCGGAAAGCACTCGTGTAGACATCAAAAAGAAACTCGCAGTATCAAACGACATCACTCAAAGGGTTGAAAAGTTTGTTGCTTGTCGTTCAAAAGATGTTGAAAAGCGTGAAATCTATATAGTTGAGGGTGACTCGGCATTGACCTCGTGCAAACTCGCAAGAAATCCCGAATTTCAAGCAATTATCCCTGTGCGTGGTAAAACACTTAACTGTCTAAAAAGCACATACGATAAAATCTTTAAGAGTGACATCATCGTTGACCTTCTTAAAGTTATCGGTTGCGGTGTCGAGGTAAAGGCAAAGGGCGATGTGTCCGCATTCAAACTTGAAAATCTTAAATGGAATAAAATCATCATATGCACCGATGCCGATGAGGACGGTTTCCAAATTAGAACACTTATTTTGACAATGTTCTATCGTTTGCTCCCAACCCTTATAAGAGAGGGCAAGATTTATATTGCGGAATCCCCACTCTATGAAATTACATCGGGCAAGGGCGAGATTGAATTTGCCTATAACGAGGGCGAAAAGGCGCAAATCCTTGAAAAACTCGAAAAGGCGGGAAAGAAATACACAATTCAGCGTTCAAAAGGACTTGGTGAAAACGATGCGGATATGATGTCGAAAACGACAATGAACCCCGCAACCCGTCGCCTAATTCAAGTAAATCCAACCGATGAAGAAAGAACAAGAGTAATGTTTGAAACACTTCTCGGTGACGATATCGTGGCAAGAAAGCAATTTATTGCGGAGAATGGGTATAAGTATATGGATATTGCAGATTTTTAATCGTCAGACTAAAAATCTGCAATGAATTGCAACTGCGTTGCATGAATTGTTCCTGCGAAACATGAATCGCCCTTGCGGGCATGAATTGCCTTTGGCATTAAGATTGTTGCAATTCAATTCATGGAGCGAGGAACGAGCGAGAATTCATGCTCGTAGAGCAAATCATGTGCGAAGCACAACCTATCAATACTTAAATTTCCCGTTGAATTTATCAAACTAAGGAAAGACCATGACAACAGATGAACAATATATGCTCCTTGCCATTGAAGAGGCAAAGAGGGCAAAAGAGATTGATGAAGTGCCTGTTGGTGCGATAATTGTCCGAGAGGGAGAGGTTATTGCCCGTGCGCACAACACAAGAGAAAGGGACAAAAATGCGCTATGCCATGCCGAGATAAAGGCGATAAACGATGCGTGTGTAGCCCTTGGCGGTTGGCGACTTGTTGGTTGCACATTATATGTAACACTTGAACCGTGTCCTATGTGTGCAGGCGCAATATCAAACGCACATCTTGAAAGAGTGGTTTTCGGTGCAAGTGACTTTAAAGCGGGTGCGCTTGGCACAGTCCTTAACTTAAACGATTATCCCGTTTTCAAGCCCGAGGTTGTGGGCGGAGTGCTTGGGGAAGAGTGTGCGACAATGCTCACCGACTTTTTCAAGACGAAACGAAAAAAGTAACAAAGAGGTTCAAAATGACACTTGATGAATTAATTCAAAGTATACACGATGGCGAACTTTATAACTGTGTAAACAGTGAACTTGTAGCCGAGCAAACAAAATGCCTTGAACTTCAATATGAATATAATAACACAAGACCAAGCGAGGGTGAAAAGCGCAAAGCACTCCTTAAAGAAATGCTTGCCGAGTGTGGAGAAGGGTGTTATGTTGAACCGCCACTTCACGCAAACTGGGGCGGACACAATGTCCATTTTGGCAACCATGTATACGCAAATTTCAACTTGACAATAGTTGATGATACTCATGTATATGTTGGAAACAATGTCCTCTTTGCGCCTAATGTAATTCTCGCAACGGCAGGACACCCGATTGACCCAACACTTCGTGCATCGGATTATCAATTCAATATGCCTATTCGCATAGGAAACAATGTTTGGCTCGGCGCAGGCGTTATCGTAATGCCGGGCGTTACAATAGGCGATAATAGCGTTATCGGCGCGGGTAGTGTCGTAACAAAGGATATTCCCCCAAATGTCGTTGCCTTCGGCACACCGTGCAGAGTCGTGCGTGAAATAGGCGACCGCGATAAGGAATACTACTTCAAAAACAGAAAAATTGACTACTCAAAAATAGATAAGGGAGAAAAGTAAAATGAAGAAAATACTTTTGATTTTAGCGGCACTTTTGATAGCGTTTTCTTTTATCTTCGTATCGTGTGAGAAAGATAGTTCTCCTTGTGTCGTTGGTGCAGGCTACGACACAGATAACAACCTGATACTTGAATACAGCGACGGCTCAACGCTAAACCTTGGTAAGATAAACCAAAAGGGCGAACAAGGAATCCAAGGTGAAAAGGGTGATAAGGGCGAGCAAGGAATCCAAGGCGACAAGGGTGACCAAGGAGTTCGAGGCGAAAAGGGTGTTGGAATAAGCAAGGCGGAAATTGTAAATGGTGAGCTAATCATCACCTATACCGATGGCACAATCGATAATCTCGGCAAAATTGTATCACAAGAGGAAGAAGGCACTGACGGCCTTGAATATTATCCCTTGCCCGACGGCACTTACGCTGTCAGTGCGGGAACTACAACGTATCTTGAAGAAATCGTAATTCCGTCAACGCATAACGGAAAGGGTGTTAGTAAAATTCTTGATGATGCGTTCAGGAATTGCACCGTGCTTAAAAGCGTGACAATTCCCGATAGCGTAACCTCAATAGGAGACTTTGCTTTCGATGGTTGCACATCACTTGAAAGCGTGACAATTCACGATGGCGTAACCTCAATAGGAGGCGTTGCGTTCAATGGTTGCACATCGCTTACAAGCATAACAATTCCCGATAGCGTAACCTCAATAGGAGACCGTGCGTTCTCTGATTGCACCGCACTTAAAAGCATAACAATTTCCGATAGCGTAACATCAATAGGTTACAGGGTGTTCGAGTGTTGCACATCGCTTGAAAGCGTGACAATTCCCGATAGCGTAATATCAATAGATTCCCAGGCGTTCAATGGTTGCACATCGCTTAAAAGCGTGACAATTCCCGATGGCGTAATATCAATAGGTGACAAGGCGTTCAGGGAGTGCACATCGCTTAAAAGCGTGACAATTCCCGATAGCGTAACATCAATAGGAGTTGATGCGTTTAGTGGTTGTGCCAGCATAAAGGAAGCAACAATTCCCGTAAGTGCAATTGCGCATATACCGACAGGTGGCTTGCAAACGCTTGTGGTAAGTGGTGAGGGCGCGATAGGACCCTTTGCATTTGAAAACTGCACCTCACTTAAAAGCGTAACAATCAAAGGTGGCGTAGCCTCGATAGGAAGTGGTGCGTTCCTTGGTTGCACCTCTCTTGAAGATGTAGTAATCGGCGATGGTGTGACAACAGTAGAAAGCCAAGCGTTCGAGGGCTGCACCTCGCTCAAGGGTATAGTAATCCCAGATAGCGTGACAACGATGGGGCACAATGTGTTCTTTGGTTGCACAAAGCCCACAGTAATCAATTGCGAGGTGGCATCTGAGCCAAGCACTTGGAGTAGCGCTTGGAAAAGTGGTTGCTCCGCAACAATAAATTGGGGATATACAGGCGAGTAAATGGCAAATTACGCATACATGGTCGAGTGTAGCGACGGGACTTTATACACAGGCTACACAAACGACCTTGAAAAGCGCATAAAGGCGCACAACAGTGGCAAGGGCGCAAAATATACGCGCTCACGCTTACCTGTCAGGCTTGTTTATTTCGAAGAATTCGAAACCAAGGAAAAGGCGCAAAGCCGTGAGTGGCACATAAAAAGGTTAACAAGGGCAAAAAAACTTGAATTAATAGCAAAGGCAAAAGGAAAAGAGGCACAAAAATGAAAATCGCAGGCGCAATCTTCGATATGGACGGAACATTACTTGACTCAATGGATTATTGGGGAGTTGTAGCAGGAGAATATCTTAAACATCTCGGTATCGAGGTAAACGAAAATATAGACAAATACTTCCTTGAAGAAGGAATTCGTGCATGGTTTGACTACTGCGTTGAAAAATACGCACTTAGCGAGCCATTTGATGTGGCAAAATCGTGGATTTACGAGTATATGAACCAAAGATACCACACGGTTGTAAACATCAAAAAAGGGGCAAGAGAAATGTTTGAGCGCCTTTACAATAAAGGTGTTAAAATGTGCCTTGCAACCGCAACAAACAGACAAACGGTTGAAATGGTCCTTAAAAGATTAAACCTTGAAAAATATTTTGATAGAATTTTCACTTGCGGTGAGGTAGGAGTCGGCAAGAGAGAGCCTCTTATTTACAATTTAGCACTTGAACACCTTGCAACACCGAAAGAGGAAACTTATGTGTTTGAGGACGCACGTTACGCGCTTGAAACGGCACATATGGCAGGATTTAAAACGGTTTGCATCTATGATAAAAATGTTTATGCAACAGTTGACGAGATGAAGGCACTTTGTGACCTGTATCTTGCCGAGGAAGACGAATATCGTTTTGATATTGACTAAACGGAAAGGAATTTTATGAAGAAGAAAATAGTTATACTTGCTTTGTGTCTTGCCGTTCTTATGGCGCTATTTTGCTCGTGCGACTTGTCGCAGTTAAGGGGCGAAAACGGTCTTAGCGCATACGAAATTGCGGTAAAAAACGGTTTTGAGGGAACGGAAGAAGAATGGCTTAACAGTCTAAAAGGCGAAACGGTTTTCATTCCTACTCAAATGGAGAGTGAGTCGTCAAGCAATACTGAGAGCGAGAGCGCAAGTTCAAGCGAAACGGAAAGTTCAGAGAGTGAGCATGTTTGCACAACCGTAATTGAACAATCAACGACAATTAACCAAAATATCACACAGGAAATCACCAAAAACGAAATCACGGTTGAGGGTGAGAGTATTGATGTTACAAATGCGGTTCAAAAAGGACTTATGAGCGCAGTTAGTGTTCACTGTGAGTTTATGACGGGCGGAAGTTCTCCACTCAATGGAGCGGAAGTTTACGGCACGGCGGGTGCGGGCGTTGTCTATAAAATAAACGACGACGGAAGTATGTTTGTAATAACTAATTTCCATGTAGTATACGATGTTGACTCCACCACAAAAAACAAGATTAGTGACCGCATAAGCATATATCTTTACGGTATGGAATATGTTGACCACGAAATGGACGCTGTCTATGTTGGTGGTTCAATGAACTACGATATTGCGGTGCTTTATATTCCAAAAAATGACCGCCTTGATAAAGCAATTGACCGCGGTGTCGTTTGTGAGGCGGAATTTGCCAAAGGCGAGGTTACAATAGGCGAAACCGTCCTTGCGATAGGAAACCCCGAGGACGACGGAATTTCCGCAACTTCGGGCATTGTAAGTGTTGATTCAGAGTCGCTTGCAATGGTTGGCGCTGACGGAGTAACAAATGTTGAGTTTAGAGTAATCCGCACCGAAGCCCCAATAAACGGTGGAAATTCGGGTGGTGGACTTTATAATGCGAAAGGTCAACTTGTCGGCATTGTAAACGCAAAGATAGTAAGCACCGATGTTGACAATATCGGCTATGCTATCCCCGTTTCGGTTGTTAAAGCGGTTGTTGAAAACATCATTCACTATTGCTACGAAACCGAAAATGAGAATGTTATGCGCCCACTCCTTGGCGTGACGGTTTTACTTGAAGAAAAATGGGTAGAACTCGACCCCGTAACAGGACTTCTTACCAAAAAAGAGCATTGCACAATCTCCGCAGTTAGCGAAGGCTCGCTTGCTTATGGCAACGGTGAGGACGGAATGATGGTTGGCGATGTCGTTACCAAAGTCAAGGTGCGTGACAATGAATACACCGTTACCCGTCAACATCATGTAATTGATGCGGTGCTTAGCGCATTTATCGGTGATACGGTAGAGGTCACCGTAATAAGAGAGGTTGAGGGCGTGGAAAAGGAAATCACCCTTTCATTTGTCATCACAAACGAGTGCGTTGTGGCATATAAATAATAAAAAAACAGGCGAAAGCCTGTTTTTTAAATGCGGAATTCGGAATTCGGAGTGCGGAATGTGTTTGTGTAGTTGGAGGTTGAAGCAATCGCTCCTAACTTTTGGAAAATTGCTCGGGGAGTGTATAAACAACTCCTACTAAACGATGTCGGAGTTTGCGTGTCGAGGCTCTCGACTGCTCGGGGAGTATCGAAACAATCCGGACTGCACGAAGTCGGAGTTTGCGTGTCGAGGCTCTCGACTGCTCGGGGAGTATGGAAACGATTTATTCTGCACAAAGTCGGAGTTTAAAACATTGACAAATCCGAACATATGTGTTAATATTATAATATAAACAAATATATTCAAGGAGAATATTATGAAAAAGATAATTAGCATTATGCTTGTCCTTGTTTTGCTACTTGGTGTTTTCGCATCTTGTGGAAATGAGGAGTCAAGCAGTAGTTCAAGCGAGTCAAGTGTGAGCGAAAGTTCATCAACAACTCAAAGTGAAAGTTCAAAGGGCGAGGAGGAAAGTTCATCAACTTCTTCGAAAGAGAGCGAAAGTTCTTCAAGTTCCTCTTCCGCATCAAGTTCTTCAAGTTCAAGTGAAGAGTCAAGCGAGGAGTCAACTACCGACCCTGCCGACATTGTTGACAAGTCGGAGG
>JAZNJK010000198.1:0-7211 GCA_045578005.1 Eubacteriales bacterium
GCGAACATGAATTGGCTATTGCCATACATTCCGAATTCCGCATTCGGCTGGCGGTCCGCACCGCCTCGCCCCCCGAGGCTCTCGGGTCACCGCTTGCGTGCGGGTTTTTTCATTTTATAGAGTTCTTCGGTGGCAAGACGGGCTTTTGTTACCGAGGTTTTTATTTTTGGGAAACAAAAGAACGAAATTTCATTATCGCCAATACCGATAACATCATCAATTTCATACCAATAATAATCGGCATAGAGTGTATGCGAAAAGACGGGCGACTGCTTATAATCAAGTTTTCCGTCAGCACCTGTTAGGTGGAAACCGTCGAGGTCGTGACGCAAATGTCCTTGTCCAACTTTAACGACACCGTCAAGATTGACTTGCAAAACGATATCAACATCACAGTCAAGAAGATACTTTTCTTCTTCAAGTTCCTTTTTCACGCACTCCCTTTGCCACGAATACCAATCGGGAATGTGCGAATACTCCGTTTCGCCATCTATCGCTTTTAACTGACCAAACTCGTCCATTTCCCACGATTTTTTACACGCATGACAAGTGAGTGTTGTTCCCTTGCCTTCCATTTCGTTTTCTTGGTTACAATGGGGGCATTTATATAGAATTCTATGGAGTCCGTCGGCACGAAATGGCTCATTTATCGACACATGGTTGTCCCTTTGCCATGCAAAGTTATCAAAACTAAACGCATCATCAATAAGAGCATCAATTTCGGCAACGCTCATTTCTCTTATCTCATCGGGAGTGGCAATACACTTAACATGCGCACCGACCTTGACATCACGGATTTGGAGCATATTATAAAGTGGGTCACGGTGAAATGCACCCTCGGTAATTACCGTAATTACAGGCACATCAAGGCGCTTTATAAGGACACCAAGCCCTCTTGGAAGTGTTGTTGTGCGTCCGTCAAAGGAATAACCTGCCTCAGGATACATAAGCACACTCGTTTTGTTCTTTTTAAGCATATACTTAATATCTGAAATAAGCGAAATATCAGGCACATACTTATGTGTCGGTGTGCAACCGAGAAAACGCATAAGTTTACCAAGAAATCCCGACATCGCATCAACCGAGGTGACAATTCCCATTCTTCTTGGATAGAAAATGCCATAAGCAAGTTTCATATCCGTAAAACTTGAATGGTTCATCAAAATAAGACAAGGCTCTTTTTTGCCGACAAGTTCCATTCGCTCCTGTGTGAACGAAAAGCCTATCTTTTTAAGAGTCGCCCCCGACACTATTCTAACAATAGTGGCAAGAAATCGACTCGGTTTGCGGGGTTTTTTGCGTTTCAAACGAGGCAATTTGAGTGCCTCATCAAACGACATTTCACGCATTTTAATTTTCATACTTTTTTATAATCCTTAATGTTTTCTCATTCCGCCCAAGTGCCTTGGGAGGCAAACTCCGACTTCGTTTAGTAGGGGTTGTTTATGCACTCCCCGAGCAATTTTCCAAAAGTTAGGAACGAGTTACGAATTGCTCTAACGAGCATGAATCGTTCGCAAGCGAACATGATTTGCCCTAACGGGCATGAATTGTGCTTCGCACATGAATTGTTCCTTTGGAACATGAATTGACACTTTGTGTCATAAATTTGCCACCGGGGGCGTCCCCGGCGAAGAGTTTACTCTTCGTCACCGTCTCCGCCGTCTTCTTCATCTTCAAGTTGAGCCATAATGCCCTCATAGATAAATTGAAGTGTCTTATCAAGAGTCATAAGTGGCATACCCATTTGAATTGACTGTGAAAGAAGTTCGTTATCCTGCTTAACGATAAGTCCGCCAAAGTTTTCATCATCAAATGGCTCAACATCAATTTCCTTATATTCGGGAAGTTTTTTATCAAGCGGTGTTTCCATGTAGAAGTCCATGTAATTTGTTGCCTTATCTTCAATTTGCGGATATGCGTAGGTCATTACCGTTCCCCAAGCACGCATACTTGCTCTAAAACAAGTTCCATTTTCAAAAACAGGGACACCTGTGGCTGAATTTTGGTGGTCTTGACCGGAAATCATATATTCTCCACCCTTAATTGCATCAACAATTGCACCAAGAAGGTTTCCTACCTCTTCATCAGGCACGCTAATTGTTGGATAATTTGAATCATAATCAGTCCAACCAATAATCTTAAATTCCATTGTCTTTTCCTCTTTTCGTTTGTTTCTAAATTTATGAGCGCTTGCTCTATTCTTATTTTAATATTTTTACGCGCATTTGTCAAGATATATATTTAATAGCCGATATAAACGCATATGATTGTTTATATAAAACATCAAAAATCCGCACACGGTGATTGACTTAGCGCCTGTCGTGTGGTAAAATAGAGATATATGCCTGACGGGAATGGAACGAACCAGTTTTGGAACGGACAAAAGCCCCATCAGGCATAAATCAAAAAATCAATTTTGGAGATAAAATGAGAAAAATATCAGTCTTTTTTGCGATTTTGCTTTGCTTTTTGCTCCTTTGCTCGTGCGAGGCGATAGTTGACGGAATACTAAATCAAGAAAATCCGTGGCACAGCGAAAGCGAAACAGAGAGCGAACTCTCCGCTGAAAGCGGTAGCGAAATAAACAGCGAAACAAGTGGCGAAAAGCCAAACGGCTCGGGCAGTGAGGTCCCAAGCGGAGCAAGTAGCGAAAATTCAAGCGAAAGCCAAGCATCAAATGATAGCGAAATCCCAAGTCAAACGCCAAGCGAGAGCGAAAGCCAAACTCCCACATCTTGCAATCACGAATGGGTTGAGGCGACTTGCAAAGAGCCAAAGCACTGCTTAAAATGTGGCACTTCCATTGGCAAAATCGGAACTCACTCTTGGCAAAATGCGACTTGCGAAAAGCCCTCGTTTTGCTCGGTATGTGACTTTCAAAGAGGTAGAGCGCTCGGACACAGGTGGATAAGTGCAACTTGCGAAGCGCCAAAACAATGTGAGCGCTGTGAGGCGACTGATGGTGACGCACTCGGTCACACATACGCAAAGACTTGGACAGTTTTAGAGGACAAACTCACTGCCGATTGCACCGTATGTCAAAACCACTCCGCAACTGCCGAAAAGCAAGGACACGACCTCGTTTGCTCCTTGTTCCAAGGCAAACGCATTTACAAATGCACCATTTGTCCCGTTGCCCTATCCCCAAAAGATGTTATTCACCTTACATTTAGCGACGCTGACGGTGGCTACCGTGTTGAAGTTAGCGCAAAATTTGACGGCACGCACCTAAATTCGCAAAGTTTTGCCTCAATGGTGCGTGATGAAAATTCCACAACCGTTAGCATTCTTTCACAATCATTCACCTTTGAGGGCCATTGGAGTGAAAATCTCGATAGCGTGACCGAACTTAAAATCGGTGATGGTGTTAGCATTATCGAAACTGTGTCAATTCTACCCGTAAAAACGATAATTATCGGCACAGGGGTCGACAAAATGTGCGAGGGGGCGATTTTCTCCCTTGAAAATCTTAATGATGTTTACTTTGATGGTGACCTACCCGAAATCGAGGACGACGCACTTTGGATATACATTCCGCAAGGAGTGAAAAAAACTCCTACCGTTTGGAAAAACGAGGGGGCAAAAGGGTTTGACAAGTTCGGACTTTTCATTCACGGCTCACGCATAAAGACCGTTGGCGATAAAACGCCTACCGTTCCAAACATTTCAATCGGCGAATACGCATCTCTTTGTGCTATTCAAAGCGAAAAACTTGCACTTGAAATTATAACCGAGGCAAGAAAGAGCGAATATTATAGGACCGCCCTTATTCCTCAATGCGACATTACCGAGTATAAGAAAATCAAAGATTTTGCGCTTGAACTTACTAAAAATGCGACAAGCGACAAGGAAAAAGCCGAGATAATCTTTGATTGGATTGTTGACAATATCGAATATAACAACGATGCGCTAACCTATCCTGTTCATACCGTTTTCGAAAAGAAAATGGCGGTATGTGCCGGTTATACAGGACTTATGCACGATATGCTCGCATCGGTTGGCATTCCGTCATTCTACACCCGTGGTATTGCCTATTTCGACACTCCTTGCACCACCGAGCAAATGGTAAATAAGGAATTTGAGCAATATTCAGGCAACACTCACGCATGGGTAATTCTCGTAACAAGCGAAAACGAGGTCATCACCTGTGACCCAACATGGGGCGATTTCGACATTTCCCCCGAAGAAATGGCAAACACGGGACGCGCAACATCAATGCTCGAAGGCATCACCGTTCTTCCCGAGGGATTTGACTTTTCACTCTATCCAAGTTCCGTTTTCTATCTTGAAAATTCGCTTTATAGCCTTGAATACGGATACATCACCCCATTTTCGGGAACAGGATTTAACTTTAACGAGTTTTACAATGTTACCTATTCGTTCCACAAAAGAAACGACGGAATTACAACACCAAGCACCGACTTGCCAAGCATTGATAAAGCGTTTTTCGGTGATGTGATGATTTACGACGGGACGAAACTTGGCTATGATACCACACTGTTTGCAACCACTACGTTTAACACCGTTTCATTCCGTGAAGTGTTCTCGTTTGCACTTTTTGAGAAGTTGTATTACGCAAACGACATCGACTTGCCCCTTACCGATACCATTTTATCGACACAGGACGGCACTTTTTACATAATAAATAGCGATAACACAATTAGTGTCTTCGGCACTTGCACTCAAACAGGCATTGTCAATATCCCCGAAAGTGTTGAGGGATTGACCGTTACAGAAATCTATCAAACAGCATTTTCAAATCTAACCATAAAGGAAGTAACACTACCAAGCACGGTGACGAAAATCGGCTATCACGCATTTTTGAACTGTGATTATATCGAAGAAATCACCCTACCGCAAAGTGTTAAACAAATTGAGCCGGGTGCGTTTGCATACTGTGATTCTCTTACATCGGTTACAATCTATGCAGGTGTTGAGATAATCGGCTTTACCAAAACAACTACTGCGTGCTATCCGACAAACCTGTTTGACGAGTCAAATATTGATAACTTAACAGTCATCTTTGTCGGCACACAAGACGATTTTGATAAAATTTCGTTTATTAACCCTTGGACAAATTCCACCGATGAGGAACAAAAAGCGCACATCATATCGCTAATAACCATTCGCCAAGAATAAATTGCACCGTTGGTGTATGAATTGTGCTACGCACATGAATTGTTCGCAAGCGAACATGAATTGACCTACGGTCATGAATTGGCTAACGCCATGAAGAATAAAAGAAAAACAAAATCAAGGTCGAATACATTGACGGCTAAACTGTAAAAGGAGAAATTTATGTCTGATTTTTCAATCAATAATAAAGTTCTATTAGACTACGAGGGCGACGATAGCACTGTCGCAGTTCCAAATGGCGTAACCACGATTGGCTACGGCGCTTTTCGAAATTGTTGGTTTATAACCACCATAACCCTACCAAATAGCGTAACGGTTATTGAAACGGAGGCGTTTGCCTGCTGTTCATCTCTTAAAAGCATAACCCTGCCCGACAGTGTTAAATCAATTGGCGATTGTGCTTTTTATGACTGCTATTCCCTTGATAGCGTAACCCTTGGCGGTGGCGTGTCCTCGATATGTTGGAACACATTCAAGGGATGCTCCTCGCTCAAAAAAATCGTTATTCCAAACAGCGTGACAGAGATTGATCGCGATGCGTTTATTGATTGCGATTCTATTGTAATTTACACACATGTCGGCTCATGTGCCGATGAATATGCAAAAGAAAACAACATCAAGGTTGAATATATTTAAGGCTAACTGATATGGAAAATTTTAAATTTATAATCAGTAGTGACAAAAAGTCCTATGTGATATTTGACTACATGGGCGACGAGCGAAAGGTATCTATTCCAAGCGAGCATGATTTTTTGCCCGTGAGCAAGATTGATGACTGCACATTTTCCGATTGCGAGAGCATTGAGGGTGTGCATATCCCGAATACTGTGCGTGAAATTGGCGATTTCGCCTTTGAAAATTGCCCACGACTTACCATTGTAAACCTGCCAAACTCCCTTCGCAAAATCGGTTGTGAGGCTTTTCGAAACTGTGAAACGCTCAAAAAAATCGTCGTTCCCGAGGGTGTGCGTGAAATCGGAAACTGCGCATTTGAAAACTGCACGGAACTTGAAAAAGTGTTTCTTCCAAGCACCCTTTCGGTAATAGAAAGCGACACCTTTGGTGGCTGTAAGGCGCTTGAAAGCATAATTATCCCCGAGGGAGTGTCTATAATCGGCAATCATGTCTTTCAGGACTGTTCAAACCTAAAAACCGTTTCCCTACCAAGCACGCTTGCAAGAATAGGCTTTCTCGCATTTGATAACTGTCGCTCTCTTAAAGAAATCACCGTCCCAAGCGGACTTGACGAAATTGCCGAGCAAGCGTTTATTGATTGCAATTCGCTTGAAAAAATCATCATTCCAAATAGCGAAACAAAAATAAGCGCCCACGCCTTTACAGGTTGCAAAAACCTCACAATTTACGCACATCAAGGCTCGTTTGCCGAAAAATACGCAAAGGCAAACAATATTCCCGTAGTTTACATTTAACAAAATCCAACTAAGCTAACAAAAGCCACTTAAAAGTGGCTTTTTGTTTGCTTTATATGAAAATATGTTTTTTATAAAAAGAATGAATGTGTTTTTTATGAAAAGAATAAATTCTCTTAAAATTCATATGATATTAAGGAAATTCCCCTTAACATGTTGACAATTCCCTTAAAATATGTTAACATTTAAGGGAAAGAAGGTGAGGTTAAGGTTATGAGAACATTTAACTACTCAAAAATCAGTGAGCAAAAATGGGATTCCGAATTGCTCGGTTTGATAAGTGCTATCTACAAAGAGGTCGGAAAACAAGAGTTGTATTTAAAACAACGCCCCGAAGAACTTGAACGCCTTGTCGAAATAGCAAAAGTGCAAAGCACGGAGTCGTCAAACGACATTGAGGGCATTAGAACAACAAGCACAAGAATTAAACAACTTGTCGAGGAAAAAACCACCCCCAAAAACCGCAACGAGCAAGAAATTGCGGGATACCGTGATGTTTTAAGCATAATTCACGAAAATTTCGATACAATTCCCATTACTCCAAATTACATCTTGCAACTACACAAAATCTTGAACAGTCACATAAGCAATCCGCAAGCGGGCAAAACAAAGAGTGTGCAAAATTACATCAGTGTTACCTAC
>JAZNJK010000199.1:0-17531 GCA_045578005.1 Eubacteriales bacterium
GCTCACAGAACGACATGGCTACGATCCGACTTCCCCTTTATGAAGGAGTCCGCACTCTTCTACGAGGACTTTATGGTCTATGATGAAAACGGAAAACTTAAATCCTACCCGTCAAACTCACCCGAAAACTGCCCCGACGGAGATTTTGAGGGTGCAAAGGAACTTAGCGTAAGCATAAATTCCACAATGGACTTCGCCCTTCTTAAAGAACTTCTTTCAAACCTCGTTAGCGTTGCAAAAAGCCGAAACATCGACACAGAGTGCCAAAAAACTTGGGAAAAGATGCTTTGCGCAATCCCCGAATACGAAATAAACGAGGACGGCGCAATGAAGGAGTGGCTACATAGTGACTTTAAGGATAACTATCAACACCGCCACCAGTCGCATATCTATCCACTTTTCCCCGGATTTGAAATAAATGAGGACGATACCCCAAAACTTTATGAGGCTTGCCGTGTCGCAGTTGAAAAAAGACTTTGTATCGGACTTAAAGCGCAAACGGGTTGGAGTTTTGCGCATATGGCAAATATCTTTGCCCGCCTTTCAAATGGCGAAAAGGCGAAAGAGTGCCTTGACCTTCTTATCCGTTTCTGCACAGGAGTAAACCTCTATACTCACCATAACGATTGGCGAAATATGGGTGTTACCCTTAAATATATGCACGCAGGACACGCCCCGTTCCAAATTGACGCAAACCTCGGTTATACATCGGCAGTTTATGAAATGTTACTTTACTCCGATATGAAGAAAATTAAACTTCTTCCCGCCAAGGTCGATGAGTGGAAAGAGGGAAGTGTTGAGGGCATTTGCGCCCGTGGTGGATTTGAACTTAATATTAAATGGAACGAAAAAATCGTTACCGCCACCGTAAAATCACTTCTCGGCAGAGAAACAAGCGTTGGAATTAAGGGTTATAAACTCAAAAACGCCCCACCCTGTGTAAAAAATAGCCCATACGGTGAAAATTATGTCCTTCTTTCACTCCCCAAGGGCGAGAGCGTAACATTAGAATACGAAAAAATCTAAACGAAATGAAAAATATTCAAAAATTAAGCGCAAATACGCTAAAAATCATAGGTGCGATAGCAATGCTCTTTGACCATATGGGAATGATACTCTTTCCAAGCGTGATTGCGTTTAGAATTATAGGTAGAATTGCATTCCCGATATTCGCGTTTTTTATCGCTGAGGGGGCAAGATACACAAAAAATCGCATAAAACACGCCCTGCTCATGCTCGGTGTGGGACTTTTGTGCCAAGTGACCGTGTTTGTCGTAACAGGTGAAATTTTAATAAATGTGCTAATCACTTTTACCATGTCAACACTCCTTTGTTATGTGTTAAACGACCTTAAAAAATCGCTGTTTACAGATACATCATGGCAAAAACGCACATTTTTGGCGTTGGTTTTGGCACTGATGATTGTGGGAATATACGCAATAAATACGGTAAAGCGCATTGAATACGGATTTGTCGGTTGTTTGCTCCCGCTACTCGCATCATTAAACCATATGCCAAGCGAAGCACCCGATACAATTAAACGATTTGATAAAGTGAGCATAAGCGCACTGATAATGAGCGTTGGCACACTGCTTTTCGCAATAGATATAAATATCCCTGTTCAGTTTTTCGCCCTTTTCTCGCTACCAATCTTGCTTACCTACTCGGGCAAGCGAGGAAAGATGAAGATGAAATACTTCTTTTATATCTTTTATCCGACACACCTTGCGCTCTTATTTGGAATAGCGGTGTTGATAATTCGCTGAAAAGAGCGCAAATGCGGAACGGTGCTACAAAGTAGCAAATGCGGAATTCGGAGTGCGGAATGAGGAACGGAAAGAAGCAATTAATACTAAATAAAGGCGGAGTTTAAAAGACTCGCCAACCAAAGAAAACTGCTTCGTAGCGAGTAGAAACAACTAATACTAAAGAATAACGGAGTTTAAAAATGTTTGAGATTGCAAAGGATAAGAAATTGTGGGAAAAGGTTCGCACCTCACCCGATTATGAACAACATAGACAAGAGATTTTAAAGCAGTATAAGGACGCATTTAGCGAACCACCTCGACCACATAGCGTAGAGGAAGTGCTTGGCGTAAACGATAACGGACTTTGGCATAAACAACTTTTGCAACTTGAAAGTTCGGCACTTTTGTCTTTGATTTACCCCGATAACGAGGAATATTATAATAACCTTCTTCGAATAGTGTGGGCATACTGTAATGAATATACATGGGCGCCACTCGGTCACTATAACAGTTACTACAACCGCACCCCTGCGGACTACGACCCTGCGCTTATTGACATTTTCGCATCATCGGTTGCGTTTTCCCTTGCCGAGATAAAAAACTTGTTCAAGGAGCGTTTTCCGAGCCTTATCAACGATAGAATTAGCGCAGAACTCAGACGCAGAACTATCGACCCGTTCATAAACCGCCACTATTTTTGGGAAAAGCACCCAAATAACTGGGCAAGTGTTTGCGCAGGTGGTGTCGGTGGAGTTATGATGTATGAATGTCCCGACCTTTTCTTTGAGCAAAAGGAAAGACTCGACTCGGTAATGCAAGTCTATCTTGATAGTTATGCCGATGACGGAGTGTGCGTTGAAGGCGCAGGATATTGGTCGTTTGGCTTTGGATTTTTTACAAGTTACGCAATGCTTGAAAAGGAACTCACAAACGGCAAAACCGACTGGTTCAAACTCCCCAAAGTCAAAGAAATTGCCACATTTATTCAAAAAATGTTCCTACAAAGGAGCGTAATCGTGTCGTTTAGCGACTGTAACGCACACGAAAAATATTCAGTTGGACTTCCCCATATGTTAAAGCACATTTACGGTGACGCAGTTGAAAAATTGCCAAAAGAACGAGCAACGATTGCCGAAAGAAATACACATATGAACTTTCTTCTTCGCTCAGTAGTTTACTACGACCCAAGTTTTGTCACCGATGAAATAGATAGTAATGTCACCTACTTTATGAAGGATTCAAACTACCTCGTTAAGCGCACACCCTACTACGGCTTTGCCACAAAGGGCGGAAATAACGGTGAGAGCCATAACCATAACGATGTAGGTAGTTTCATTTTCGCAAGAAATAATAAACAAATTCTTTGCGATATAGGAGCAGGACCGTATGTTGAGGGCTACCATACCGAGCAAAGATATACATTTTTCAATCCGTCATCATTTTCGCATAATGTTCCGTTTTTTGACTCAGTGCCACAAGACGGAGTGCGCCGTGATAATGTCATTATTGACTATGATGATAAAAACGGCACGGCATATATGGACTTTACAAACGCATACGGACTTGACTATCTTAAAAAAGCGGAGCGCAAATTCACAATGGGCGAGAGCGAGATTGTCATTGATGATAAGTTTACGCTAACACAAAATAGCGAAATTACCGAGCGCTTTGTCGCACTTATCGAGCCAAGAGTTGAAAATGGCTGTGTGGTAATTGACGATACTACTCTTGTTTGCGATATAGAACCGAAAATCACCGTTAAAGCGCTTGAATATCATAATGAGCCAGGCACATATAACGCATACTGTATAGACTATGTTTTGCCCAAAGGAAAGACAAACTTTAAACTTCAAATAAAAACGAAATAGAGGAATAAAAATGGCAGTATTTAACCACCAAGAAATTACATTTATAACAAAAACAACCGACACATTAAAGCACGAGAGCATCACACTCGAAAAGTCGGGAGAGGTTAGTGAATATAAAATTTCAATAGAACTCGAAAACGAAAAATCACCGAGCGAATATGTGATAGATTTCGCTGTCCCGCAGGTTGATGTTCTTGGTTTTTGGTCACCTAATGCACTTTTTGGGAAAAATATCCGTCCCGATTGGGAAATGAGAGTGCAAAACGGACGCATAGCCTCTGGTATGCCCCTTGCCACACTCTTTAATAAACAAGATGAAAACCGACTCACAATCGCACTGTCCGACCCTGCCACATCAACAAAAATTGAGGTCGGTAATGTTGAGGAAACAGGATGCGCACTTGTCCGCTTGACAATCTTTTCGGCACTTAGCCCAAAAATGAAATCATACAGCGCCACCCTTCGCCTTGATACACGCAATATAAAGATGGTTGATGCGATAATGAGCGCAAGAGAATGGTGGGGTGATATCGGTTATAAGTGCGCCTATGTGCCTGAGAATGCTAAAATGCCGATGTATTCAACATGGTATTCGTTCCACCAACATACAATCCCCGATGAAATTCTTTACGAGTGCAAAATCGCAAAAGAATACGGAATGGACACAGTCATTGTCGATGACGGATGGCAAACCGAGGATAACTCCCGCGGATATGCCTTTTGCGGAGATTGGAAAGTAAGCAAAAAGAAAGTTCCCGATATGAAGAAATTTGTCGATAGTGTTCACGACCTCGGTATGAAATTCGTTTTGTGGTTTAGTGTTCCGTTTGTCGGCTTTGAAAGTGAAAATTTTGAAAAATTCAAGGGAATGTATCTAAAAACACGAATGAGTTCAAAAACTTGCGTGCTTGACCCTCGCTTTAAAGAGGTTAGAGATTTCCTTGTGAATATCTATAAAAGATTTGCTACCGAATACGGAATTGACGGTTTCAAACTCGACTTTATAGACAGTTTTTCGTTGAGTGAGGAAAGTAGCACCGATTATGAAAAAATGGACTGTATTTCGGTTGAGGAAGGTGTTGAAAAACTTCTTTTCGAGGTAAAGAGCGAACTTCTTAAAATAAACCCCGAAATCCTTATAGAGTTTAGACAGTCATATATCGGTCCTATTGTCGGCAAATACGGAAACTTCTTCCGTGCAACCGATTGCCCTTGTGATGCACTTATGAATAAAGAGGCAACCATTTCTCTTCGTATGACCTCGGGCAAAATCCCTGTTCATAGCGATATGATAATGTGGCACGAAAACGATACGGTTAGAAATGTCGTATGTCAACTTTATGGCACACTCTTTGCCGTTCCGCAAATTTCCGTCCGCTTTGATAAAATCACCACAGAGCATAAAAAACTCCTCAAAGCATACCTCAAATTTTGGCGAGAGCATAAAGACGCACTCGTTGACGGCAAAATTGATGTTAAAGATGTCGAGGCAGGTTATTCCTATGTAACCTCTCAAAACGATAAGGAACGTGTCGGTGCTTTGTATCAAGGCGTTGTCGCAACCCTTGGCGATTGCAAGGAAAACTATATTTGCAACGCAACTGCCGACGCTCAAATTTACATTGAACTTGATAGCGAGTGCGAACTTGACATCGTAAGCGAATTTGGTGAAGCACTTGGAAATGTAACACTTGATAAAGGTATCCATAAAATAAGTGTGCCTGTTGGCGGATACGTAAAGGTAGTTAAGAAATAATATGAATAAACCACAAATTTCAATATCAAGAGTCCTTGGAAAACTTGATGAGTATTTTGCGAAAAACGATTACGAAAGCGCCGAAAAGCACCTTCTTTATTGGCTTAACGAGGCGAGCGCACTTGGCGATTTTCGTTCCGAACTTCCGATAAGAAACGAACTTATGGGTCTTTATCGTAAACTCGGCAAAAAGGAACAGGCACTCGATATGACAAATTGCGCCCTTGACTTAATTTCTCGTGCCGAAATTAGCGAAAGTGTCGCCTCGGCAACGACTTATCTTAATTGCGCAACAGTTTATAAAGCGTTTGGAATGTCGAAAAAGGCGCTGACTGTGTTCGAAAAAGCGAAAAAAATCTACGAAAGCGAACTCGATAGCACCGATTTTCGCTTGGGCGGTCTTTATAACAATATGGCACTTGCCCTCGTTGATGAAAAAAGATTTTGTGAGGCAAGGGAGTTTTACGAAAAGGCAATTTCGGTAATGAGCGCAAATGAGGGTAAAGAACTTGAAGTTGCAATAACTCATCTGAATATCGCAAGTGCAAGCGAGAGCGAATTCGGACTTGAAAACAGTCAAACCGAGGTTGAAAACCGCTTGAAAATAGCGCAAAACATACTTGATACCTACCAAAACCGTGACGGATATTATGCCTTCGTGTGTGAAAAATGTGCAAGTGTTTTCGGCTATTACGGATACTTCGCCTACGAAAACGAACTTATGGAACGGGCAAGGAGAATATATGGAGAAAATTAAAGGCATCGACCTTTGCGAGTCGTTTTATAACGATTTTGGAAAGGCTATGATAAGGGAACAGTTTCCCGACCTTGAAAATAAAATAGCATTTGCCCTTGTCGGCAGTGGCTCGGAGTGTCTTGGCTATGATGATGACACCTCGTGCGACCACGATTTTTATGCGGGATTTTGTATGCTCGTGCCTGATGACATTGACTCAAAGACGGAATTCGCCCTTGAACGTGCCTATGCTAAATTGCCGAAAGAATATCGTGGCTTCAAACGGGAAAAACTCGACCCTGTGGGCGGAAATCGACACGGAGTTATAAAAATCGGCGACTTTTTAGAGGCTAAAACGGGCAAAAGAAACGGCATTCTTACCGAACAAGATTGGTTTTTCGTTCCCGAACAAGCATTGCTTGAAGTGACGGGCGGTAAAGTCTTTTGCGATGAGTCGGGAGTTTTTAGTGAAATTCGCAAAAAACTTGAATATTTTCCCGAAGATATTCGCCTTAAAAAACTTGCAGGGAATTTGCTACTTATGGCTCAATCGGGGCAGTATAACTACCAAAGGAGCGTCAAAAGGGGACATAGCGCCTCGGCTCAACTTGCCGTTTTTGAGTTTGTTCGTGCGACCTTAAATGTTATATTTTTGTTAAATAAACGATACATTCCCTACTATAAATGGGCTTTTGTCGCACTTGATGAACTGAAAATTTTGTCGAATTTACACGCACCGCTTGAATATCTCATATCAAGCGCAAATTCACCAAGCGAGAGCGATAAAAAGACGGAAATTATTGATAAAATATGCGCCGATATAATAGAAGAACTAAAAAATCAAGGACTAACAGGCGCGGACCATAGCGACCTTGACCCACACGCATACTCGGTGAATAATAAAATCAAGACCCCCACCGTTCGCAATATGCACATTCTTGCAGGAGTTTAAAATGAATAAAACGAAACCAATTTATGCGACAGGCATTTTTCTAATAGTCATTCTTACAGTGGCGGTGACGGTGTTGTCAATTCTCCTGTTTAAAAATGACAAAACGGAAGAACTTTCCGATATGGAAAAATACTATAACGCAAAATGTGAGTCCTATAAAACGCAAAATTTCAATCTTTCAAAGGGGCAAATTGTCTTCGTTGGCGACTCAATTACCGACCTTTGCCCACTTGATGATTATTATTCAGACCTACCTCTTGCCACATATAATAGAGGCATTGGAGGGGACAGAACAGAGGGAGTTTTGCGCCGACTCGATTGCTCGATTTTCGATATTGAGCCGTCAAGTGTCGTTCTTCTAATCGGCACAAACGATATAAACTTTGGAATTGAAAACGAAAAAACCATCGAGAACTACGAAAAAATTATTAATACCATAAAGGAAAAACTTCCAAATACAAAACTTTATTGTGTGTCAATAATTCCGCAAGGAAGATTAATTGAGGGAACTATTCCCACAACCCTTGCCGAAAATACCGAAACCATAATGAAAATAAATTCGCAAATCAAATCTCTTTGCGAAAAGGAGCAAAAGGCGTGCTATGTCGATATTTTTTCATCTCTTGCCGATGAAAATAATATTCTTATCGACACATACACCGATGACGGTTTGCACCTCAACGCAAACGGCTTTTCCGTTTGGAGCGAAATAATGCTTCCGCTTTTAAAGGGAACTAAATAAAACCAAAAAATGAATAAAAATTAAAGGTCTCCTTCAAAGGGGACCTTTAATGTCGCAAAACTGTGACACCGTGTATTTGAAATTTATGATACACTATGATATACTAAAATCCCATGCCTGACGGGAGCGTTCGCATCTCAACGGGGGATATGGTTAGTCGTGCCAAAGCGCACGGACCGAGAAGAAAAGAGTAAAGGAGTTATTTTTATGAGTTTGGTTACTGCATTCAAACAAAACGACAAAGTCGTTATGATGTGCGATTCACTCACTATTGCGGGTGAAACACTTACAGAGATTGTCGATGAGCATCTTTTCAAAATCCAAAAATTCGGCAACATTCTCGTCGGTAGTGTCGGCACAGTCCAAAACATTCGCGCCCTTGTTTCTCACAAAGAGTGGTTTGACACAAAGGGCGAAAAATTCGACAAGGAGTTCATTTGCAAAAACATCGTTCCGAAACTTATGTTAGAACTTGCAACAACGGGACTTTTCAACGCAAATAAACCGCTTAGAAGAAACAAAGCGACAATTTCAATGGCGTGTGAGGATAGACTGTATCTTCTCACTCACGATTTTCAAGTTTTTGAAATCGACGACTGCTTGGCAATCGGATATACCGAGCCGTTTGCAAAGAAAATTCTTGCCGACGCAAAGGTGGGCGAGGAAAAGGAAGCAATGCTTGAAGCACTCCGTCTTTCCTCTAAACTTTCGGGCATGGTGCGAGAGCCGTTTTACCTAATCGACACCAAAAACCTTGAATACGAAAAGATAGATAAATAAGAGAGGATTAGTATGTTAGTTCTTAAAAAAGACGGAAAAGTTTACTTTGCCGAAAGTTACGGAAATAAAAGTGAAATAAGCGCAAGAAGTTTTGCAAGCAGTCCTGCGAATTGGAATGTTATGAGAGCCTACTCGGGCGAGGACAAGGCGAAAATGAGCAAGAAAAAGCAAAGAAGAATGATACTTGTTGACAGCATCGGTCACCAAGCCGACGCACTTAGATATGTTGACATTTTTCCAAAGACACTAAACGAAAAGACGCTTATAAACACCACATTCCCCACCCTTGCAAGTGTGTTTGAGAATTATCGCTCGGTCTTTTATAAAGATGTGCATAGCATGGTATTCTTTGCCGAAGGCGATAAAGTGTTCCTTCTTGATCCGAGCGAAAACTGTGTTGGTGTTTGCGAGGAAATAGAGGAAATTTATTCTTCAATTCCCGACTTCGACCTTGGCGGAGTAGGTATTTACTACGCATATAAAGACAAACTTGATGCGATTTCAATCATTCGAAAAATTTACGAGGGAGCATCACTTCAAAGCGGTGCAATATGTTTCCCTGTGGTAGTTATGAGCACAGGAGATGATGAGCCGATAATCATTACATCGGAAGGTGGCGGACAAACAGGGGGAAGTAATTGATGTCAACAGTAGTAGCAGTAAGACAAAACGGTAAAGTTTACCTTGCAAGCGACCTTTTAAAGGGACGCTTCGGCTTGTATATTGAAATGACAAGCGAAACAAATCTTAGAATTCGCAAACTTAAAAATGGAATTTTAATAGGCTCAATAGGTTATAAAGCACAAACCTCTCGCCTATACCTAAACGAGAGTTGGTTTACACCCAAAAACGGTGAGAAATTCGATAAAAAATTCATAGTCACATCAATAATTCCTAAATACATAGCAAGACTTAAAAAGGACGGCGCACTCGAACAAGGCGACGAGGACGAGAAGACAAATGCTCCTTTCACTTCATCAAGTTTTATCGTAGTGAGCGGACAGGATATTTTCGTTATTGATAGCGAGTTTAATGTTACCGAGATTGATAAAATTGCCGTTCTCGGTGACTCACTAGCGACAAAATTCATCGGTGAGTATCTTGAATTTCACGATGGTGAGGAAGCAATCCCATCAATTCTAAATGCGTTTTGTGAGTGTAGCAAGATAAGGAAAGGTGTCGGCAAGTCAATAGTCGTTGTTGATAGCGAAAGCGGAAAGTTTGAATTTTACGGAGATAAGATATGGTAATTGTATTTGATAAAAACGAAATCTATTTTGCAAATGTTGTTGAATATAGGACACCGCAAAATTCGGCACACCTTCGCAGTGTCGATATTAGTATAAAAAGCGAGGAAAATCTCGACATATGGCACCCAAACGAGGGAATGCTGATTTATGTTGATTCGGAATACGCAAGAATAACCGATATCGCAAGATACGAACTTAAAGTGCCAACCGAACTAAACTACGACACACTGAAAACCCTTTATGAAGAAATGGCTAAACTCATTAAAAAGCACGGTTACAGTGCGCACAAAAACTGTTATCCCTTTGACATCATTATAACCGACGGAAAAACCGTTTACGAAATAAGTGGAAGGGGATATATCAAATCCTTGCATCCGACAAACACGATGGCAACTTTCTTTGAAGGGGAGGGAGCAGCGTGTTATAGCGTTGATGCCTCGCACTCACCAAAAGAGCGAGTAGCGGAGTTTTATGAGCGAATGAGCGAATATTATAATAGGACAGTAAACGATGTCGTTATGCTTTCAAGTGCGAATAACGAAATGGTTTTTGTTAAGAAATCTTAATAAAACCTCATAAACCAAAATGGCGGACTGTGTCCGCCATTTTTTGCTTTTATTTTGGTAAAAACGAGGTTTGTATCTAAATGTTATTTACTTTGCACCAAGCGTGTGATACAATATAAATATAAATATAAAGTCAAAAAAGGAGCACAAAAAGAGAATGAAACAAGAGATTTTCCCTCGTTGGAGAGGATTTAATTTGCTCGGTATGTTTTGCTCAAAAGAGTCGGAATATAACGATTTTCGTTCCCCAGGATATTATGTGGAAGAGGATTTTAAAATGATGGCGGATTGGGGATTTGACTTCGTGCGCCTTCCGATTTCGTATAGACTTTGGAGCGATGTGAAAAACCCCTACGAAATAAGCGAAGAGAAAATTTCACGCTTAGATGAGGCGATATATTTTGCCGATAAATACGGATTGCACACCAACATCGCAATGCATCGACTCCCCGGATACTGTGTAAACCAAGACGAAAAAATCGAAGAGCCGTATAACCTTTGGAGCGATAAGGAAGCGCTTGAAGCGTCGGTATATCAATGGTCGCAAATTGCCAAAAGATACCGTGATGTATCCGCCGAGTCGCTAAGTTTCAATGTAATTAATGAGCCTGATAGGAAAATCACTCCGCTTCAATATAAGACAGTAAATGATGCGGTTATAAACGAGGTGAGAAAAATCACCCCCGAGCGCCTGTTCATTCTTGACGGCATTTGCTACGGTGACATTCCGCCTGTTGATGCAATGAGATATTTTGAAAATTGTGGATACAGCCTTCGCGGATACGAGCCGAGAAGATTGACACATTACGGCACGGGCGAAGATGATGAGTATCCGAAATGGCCCGATATGCGAAAATTTGATGCAAACGGAGACCAAGCAATTCGTGACAGGGCAGAACTTGAAAAATTCTTCGGTGTGTGGGCAAGCCTTTCAAGCGTGCTTGGTGTTGGAGTCCACTGTGGAGAAATGGGCGTCCATCATAAATGCCCCCACGGAGTTGCGATGAAATGGCTTGAAGATGTGCTTGATATCTTAAAATCATATAATATCGGCTATGCCTTTTGGAATTTGCGCGGTAAGTTCGGCATTATGGACAACGGACGCACCGATATAGAAATGAAAAACTATAACGGTCACACCCTCGATGAAAAAATGCTAAAACTTTTGCAAAAATATTGATTTTATACTTAAATTTTGCCCATAAAATGAAAATGGCGGACTGTGTCCGCCATTTTTGGTTTTTTATTATTTTTCGGTGAAAACAAAGTTATCCATCGTGCCTTCGACTTTTTTGCCGTTTTGGATAGTGTAAACATCGTTACTTCTACCTGTGTCAAGGAAGTCGCCCTTGTAAATCACACCGTCAATATGGCACATTCCCTCGCCAAACCATCTACCGAATGCCCACTCACCCGTAAAGGTAATACCGTTTGCATATCGCATAGTGCCGTTTCCGTTTGGAACACCGTGTTTGTTTCGTTCACCCGAATAAACATCGTAATTTGGGGCAGGCAAGAGTTCCATTTTAAGCGGAGCAAGGTTGCCACCTGACGCACCTTTTTTTGCGCCACTACCTGTGCCATTTGCCCCTTTTTTAGGGACATCATCGCCCGAATTTGCTTTTTTAGGCGCACCGAACGCACTAAGATTTGCAAAAGCATCAAGTGCACTTTTAAGGTTCGATTCGGAAACGGATTTTCCGTCGCCAAACAAAGAGTTTTTGTTGCTGTTTGCGTTTTGGTTGGCATTTGCGTTCTTGTTTTCCGCATTTTTCTTGTTTTCCGCACCATTTTTGGTATTGGTGTTTTTCTTGCCGTCGCCAAAATCGAAATTTTTCGATGCAAAAGAAGAACTGAACGCATCAAACGCATCAAATGCCCCCTTCAAAGTCTTGTCAACATCTGACATTGCACCCGAAGACGCATTTTGTCCCACATTATTGGAGTTACCATTTGATGTCGCACCTGCTTTTAGGGTGAACACGCCACCGTAAATTGAGCCTTCGGCAACCGCCCCACTCTTGTAGAACATTTTGCCCTCGCCCTTTTCATCTGCGAAATCGCCCTCAAACTTATCACCGTTTGGATAGTAGTAAATACCGTGTCCACTGGCAATGTCATCATCAAATGAGCCATCAAACCTGTCGCCATTTGAGTATTCAACAGAGCCTGAACCGGACCTTAAATTGTCCTTATACATTCCCCTGTAAATCCATTCGCCCGAAGCGGAAGTGTAAACACCAAAGCCGTGCCTTTGACCTTTTACAAATTCACCATCATATGTAGCGCCACTTTCCCATTTGTAAAATCCTTTACCTGTGCGCTCACCGCTGAGCAAATCACCATCATATGTGTCGCCGTTTGCGTATTTGAAGTTACCTTTTCCGTGGAGTGAGTCGTCAAGAAAATCACCTGTGTAAACTGTGCCGTTTTTAAAGATTAGCGTGCCTTTACCGTTTCTTTTTTCGTTTACCCAGTTACCGCGGTAGATGTTTCCGGAGTCGGCATACTTGTATTCGCCATATCCTACAATATTGTTGTTAGCCCAGTCACCCGTGTAGTAGTCACCGTTTGGCCAAGTGTAAGTTCCTTTACCCGAGCGATCGTCGTTTGACCACTCACCGTCGTATTTGTCACCATTTTTGTAGGTGATTACACCTTTGCCGTCACGCTTTCCGTTTTTCCAGTTTCCTGTATAAACATCACCGTTAGAGAAGTGGTAAGTTCCTTTACCGTGTAGCATTCCGTTAAGGAAGCCACCCTCGTATTTTCCACCGCCTTTCCAAGTATAAACACCGTTACCTGTCCGCTTGTCATTGATGAAATCTCCGACATAAACGCCACCATCTGCCCAGGTCATAGTGCCCTTTCCGGTCATGTAGTCATCGCGCCAGTCACCATCATATGAACCACCGTCTTTCCAAGTGATTCGACCCTTACCGTGCTTTTTATCGTTGTAATAGTCACCGTAATACTTCTCACCACTCGCCCAAGTCATAGTTCCCTTGCCTTGACGCATATCGTTTTTCCAATATCCCACATACTTGTCGCCACTATCCCAATAATATGTGCCGTATCCGTCGGGATTATTTAGATAGTTAACCGAGCCGTCGTAGTATCCGCCTTTATAATTTATTCTCATAGTTTCTCCAAATCAGTTTTAAGATTTTCTCTCTAATCAGTTTTTTGACTTAATCAGTTGTTTGGAATGAATTTTCCGTCCTCGATTTTGCCAACGATTTTTGTTCCGTCAACCAAAGTTACGACAACTTCCTCGGTGCTTTTTCCGCTACTGAAATAATCGTCCCATTCGGGCGAGTAAAATTCGTTGCCGTCTTTGTCGGTGTAAGTGCCTTCACCATTCCATTTGCCACCGAGCCACCCACCCGTGTAAGTGCTACCGTCGGCATATTTCATAGTGCAAGGGTCAGTGCCTTCTGTTGAGGCAGTGCCGTCTTCATCAAAACCACCCTCGTAAACATCACCATTTGCAAAAGTGTAAGTGCCGAAAAGCAGTTGGTCGTAGTCGATTTCACCCGCAAACACATCACCGTTTTCAAGGTGGAGTAGTGCCTCTCCTGTGAAGTGCGATTCTTTAAGTTGTTCGCTATAATGCCAAGAGCCGTCTTTGAAATCTCCGTTTGGATAACTCAAATATCCGTCACCGCTATAAAAACCGTCCTCAAATTCGCCCTCGTAATAAGAGCCGTCGGCATATGTGATTTTGCCCTCGGTCCATTTACTGTTTTCAACTTCACCTTGGTAAACAGAGCCGTTTAATGTGGAATTATAGCCGTAAACGATAGTGCAAGTGCCGATTTCTTTGCCCATATCGTATTCGCCCTCGTAGTAACCACCGTCAGTGTAGCATCTTTTTCCAAATCCGTGCCATTCACCATTTAGGTAGCCACCCTCGTAACTTGTGCCGTCGGCATAGGTGATTTTACCTTGACCTGTCCATTGACCATCAACAATATCACCCTTGTAGAGTGCGCCATTAAGGGGTGAGCCACTTCCGAAGAAAATAACGCATTTTCCCGTTTGCTTGCCCATATCGTATTCACCCTCATAGTAACCACCGTCGGGATAATTGTATTTTCCGTAGCCGTGAAATTCACCGTCTTTGTATCTGCCCTCGTAGGAAAAGCCTTCCCATTCACCGTGCCAAACGCGTCTACCCATTCCGTGAGGCACTCCGTTTTCGTTTACCTCTCCGTAATATGTGCTTCCGTCACTGTAATTTATGCTTTTATTAGCCATAATACACACTCCTAAATCTTTATAAATTAGGGATAAATTTTCCGCCTTTCATCTTTCCTTGAACGGGGATTTTAATTCCATCAAGTAAAGTGATTTTGTTCGACTCTCTTGTTTTTGTAAAATATCCGTAGTATGTTACGCCCTCTTTACTTACATAAAGACCGTAGCCATACCACTCTCCATATGCAAACTCACCCGAGTAAACTTCACCGTTTGCGCATCTTAAAACGCCTTTTCCGTGATACTCTCCTCGATGGTTTGTTTCTCCCTCGTATTCGTCACTTGAAGGAGCGACAAGAGAAGTGTTGTCAAAAAGTTTGTCAAAATTTTCTTTTACCTCGGTAGGATAGAATTTATCACCGTCAACTCTTCCGGTTTCGGTTTTGCCGTCCTTTGATGTGCAAGTGATATTCTCACCCTTCATATAGCCCGACCACACACCGCGAAGAGTAGCGCCACTCATCGCATTGTCCTCGGAGAGAACACAGTAGCCAACACCGAGCCAAGCCTTAAAGTCAACCTTGCCGTCAATGTAATCCTTTTCGCTTTTTGATGGCGCGGGGGCAATTTTTCCTTGATATGTTGTTCCGTCGGGGTATTCAATAGATACTTCACCGAGGATTTTTCCGTTTTTCCACTCACACTCGATAACTGTGCCGTCACTCAGTGAAAGTATTCCTTCACCGTTCCACTTGTCCGCTTTCCACTCACCCGAGTAGAGTGCGCCGTTTTTGTATTTGTAAGTGCCAACGCCCTCAAAACAGTCATTTGCGAAATCACCGTTATAGCGCTCCTTACCGATAACGCAAATGCCGTGACCGTTTAGTTTTCCGTTTTTCCACTCGCCTTCGTAAAAGTCGCCGTTTGGATAGGTTTTCGTTCCTTTTCCGTGTGGTTCGGACGATGAGTTTACCTCACCGTCGTATATAACGCCGTTTGCGTCAGTCTTTTTCATGTCCTTACCTCGTCTTGTTCGAATAGGTTAATTTTCAGTCCATTCTCCGTTGAGCATTGAGCCGTAAACAGGTGCGTCCGCACCTTTCATAATCGCAACAAGGCTGTCAGATGTCTTGTAGTCTTTCCAAACACCCTTATATGCGTTTCCGTCTGCGTCAACATAAATGCCTTCGCCTTCCCAAACGCCGTCAACCCAGTTACCCTCATATGCCTCGTTTGAAGGATAGAGAGAAGTGCCGAAACCTTGAAGTTCGCCATCTACAAAATTGCCCTTGTGCTTTCTTCCGCTTGGCCAAACATAAACGCCCTCACCTGTGCGCTTGTCGTTTTTCCATTCGCCCTCGTAAACATCACCAGAGGGCCAAGAATATTTTCCGTGTCCTTCGCGGTTATCGTTTACCCAATCGCCATCATACCAAGCACCGGTAGCGAGTGTGAGTTTACCTGCGCCGTTTCGTTTGTCGCCTTTCCAGTAGCCCTCGAATTTATCTCCGTTTGACCAAACACGAACACCGTATCCGTCAAAAAAGTCGTCAACAAAATTGCCTTCGTAATATCCTGAGCCGGTGCTGAGCCATGAGTATTTGCCCTGACCGTTGAATTTTCCGTCTTTCCAAAAGCCTTCGTATTTGTCACCGCTGTCGAGGACCATAACACCGTATCCCTCACGAGAACCGTGCGCCCATTCGCCCTCGTAGTAACCGCCGTCAGCGTAAGTTATCTTACCTGTTCCATGCTCGTCACCCTCGAAAAATTCACCCTTGTATAAGTCGCCCGACTCGGAGAAGAAAAGTTCGCCAAATCCTGTGCGCTTGTCATTTTTCCAATCTCCGTCATACCATGTGCCGTCGTCCCAAGTGTATTTACCTTTACCGTGCTTTGCGCCTTTTAGGAAGTCACCAACATATGTAGCACCGTCGGGCCATTTGTAAACGCCTTTACCTGTTCTATCACCGTTTGTCCAGTCGCCGTCGTATGAAGCACCGCTCACGAATGTAATTTTACCTTTTCCGTGAAGTTTTCCGTCAAGAAATTCGCCAACATAAACATTTCCGCTTGGATAGTAGTATGTTCCTGTTCCTGTGCGCTTTCCTTGAACCCAGTCACCCTCGTATCTTGCACCGCTTTCGGTCCAACGATATACACCCCAACCGTGTTCTAATCCTTGGGCGTTCATATCTCCTTCATAAGTTCCGTTGCCGTATTTTTTTGTAGCCATAATTTTTCTCCTCTGAATTTATTTTAATCATTTTAGAACGAATTGATATTTATCACAGGCGCTTTCCTTGTGATGATTACATTTTATCACAAAAATAGGTTTTATTGTCACACCACTTGCGACAAATAATGCACCTATACACAATCATTTTAACATTATTTTCACATTTAGTCAATAATATATTAAAAATAATATATTAAAATAAAAGCGAGAAAAATCGAGGTAAAGCTTAAATTTAAACAAAAACGAGAAATTTTAAGTATATTTTCAAGCTAATGGGTGCTGAACCGTCTTGAATTGTTGGTGAAAATGGAATCCCTTTACTAAATTTTAAAGGCATAAAGAAAATGCATGCTCGCCCTTAAGGCTGACACACATTTTCTGATTTGATGATATGAAGATGCAGACCGACTATTTTTTGAGCCAGGTGTAATCTGCATAATCGGCTTTGAAATACTGTGCATTTCTGCTCGCAAGGGCGAGCGACAAGCCGAAGCTCTCGTCATTTTTGGAAATGGACCAGCCGTCGGGCGCGGCAAAGCTCACGCTTGAAAGCGCGGAGCAGTCCTTGAATGCGTATAGACCAATCGACTTGACGGAGGCGGGAATTGTTATCTCGGTAAGCGCGGCGCAGCCCTCAAATGCGCCGTCACCTATGCTTGTCAGCGCCTCGCCAAACGGAACGGAGGTGAGCTTG
>JAZNJK010000200.1:0-3974 GCA_045578005.1 Eubacteriales bacterium
AAATTCGTTTTCAAACTCGGGACGCATCCATACATTTGCACATGCGACCATAAAGTCTTGCCAAAGTCGGATCGTAGCCATGTCGTTCTGTGAGCCAAGGAGTTGGCACAATAATTTGTCTTCCTAAGACCGCTTGGCCTCCGACTTAAATTCGTTTTCAAACTCGGGACGCATCCATACATTTGCACATGCGACCATAAAGTCTTGCCATATGATTAGACCGTTTTCGTCACAAAGGTCGTAGAAGTAATCATCGGGATAAAACGCACCGCCCCATACTCGAACGCAGTTGAAGTTGGCGAATACGCACGAGTCGATAAGGTCACTTATTCTTTCGTTATTCATCCACGGCAAAATGTTATCCATTGGAACATAGTTTGCGCCCATTGCGAAAACTTTCTTGCCGTTTAGGACAAAGCAAAATTCGCTTCCTATTTCGTCTTTTTCGGTGCTTAAATAGAGGGTGCGAAGACCTATGCGCTTGTTTAATGTATCAATGGCGGTGTCACCATCGTAAAGTGTGAATTTTATATCGTAAAGGTGCGCCTTACCAAGTCCGTTTGCCCACCACAGTATCGGATTTTTGATGACAATTTCGCCAAGTCCATCGTTTAATGTGACAATTTGACCGTCGATTTCCGCCGTGATTTTAAGGTCACGATTTTTCTTCGTTTTTGCACTAACGGACAATGTAACCTCGCCATTTTCGTGGTGTTGAAGTATTTCGACTTCGTTTATCTTATCGGTGTCGTAGCCCTCAATCTTGACGGGACGAAAAATGCCCATATCGGAAAGCCTTGGCGCCCAGTCCCAACCTGACATATAGAGCGCTTTTCTTAAATGAATTGCTCCTTGTGTGCAGTTTGTGTCCGTATAGGTGTGGTGGATTTTATCCCATTTTTCAAAGTAATCGAGTGGGGATTTGAATTCAAGACGAAGGTCAAGTTTCTTGTCCTTTATGAGATTTTTAACATCGTAAGTGTATGCACGGTGCATATTCTCTACGCTATCTATAAGAGTGCCATTTACGAAAATATCGCATACCGTATCAAGACCTTCAAAGGTGAGTTCGATAAATTCACGCGCACAAATTTCATCGGGAATTTGAACCTCGGTGTAAAAAGTTGTTTCGTTTCTTGAAAGTGCGGTAAGCCCTTTTTCGTTTGTTCCGTAATATGGGTGGGGGATAAGTCCGTTTTCGTATAATACGCTATACATACTGCAAGGCACTACGCAGTCAAGCCCCTTGTGTCCCACCGTGTCCATTTTCCAATTGCTTATTATCATATCGTTTCTCCATTAAGTAATTTATATACTAATTTTATCAAATTAACTGTCAAAAATCAATATATTTAAGAAATCATTTTACTTTTTTCATTGACTGTGTGCATCTTGTGTGGTAAAATGAAAATATCAAGACATGTGAGGTTTTTATGATAAATACAAGAACGAAAATTGCGCTTGCCACTCCGTTTGAGGGTGCACCAAGCATAAATATTGCATCAATTATCGGTGCTTCACCGAAAAAGCCGTTGATTTTTCGCATACCTGTATCGGGAAAACGCCCTATGGAGTATTCCGTTTCAGGTCTTCCGCAGGGTGTTTCGCTAAATGGGAACATTCTTTCGGGTGCGGTTGAAAATGAGGGAAAATACGAGCTTGTAATCACCGCTAAAAATGCTCTTGGGGAGGCAAAAAAGACGGTTACGCTTGAAATTGCGCCTCAAAATGTGCTTGTCACTCCATTGCTCGGCTACACGACCTGGAACGCATTTGCATCAAGGGTTTCCCAAAAGGCGGTTGAGGGCATTGCCAAAAAGCTTGTCGAGCTTGGAATTAGCGAATACGGCTACTCCTATGTCAATACCGACTCGGGCTGGCAGGGCGAATACGGTGGCGAATTTGATGCCGTTATGCCAAATGAAAAGTTTCCGAGCATGAAGGAAATGACGGACAAAATCCATGCCCTTGGTCTTAAATGCGGAATTTACTCAACTCCGATGCTCAATGCTTGGGGCTGTCCCGAAAACAGGGAGTCAATCCCCGGTTGCACGGTGGGAGAGGCGGACTACCGCTTTGCATCGACAAATGGCGGAATTGGTGTTATCCGCAAGGAAAGAAACAATGCTTTGCAATGGGAAAAGTGGGGCTTTGACTACCTGAAATACGATTGGGCGCCAACCGATACCGTAAATGCGGAGCTTATGCGCCGTGAACTCGTTTCGCTTGGGCGTGATTTTGGCTTTTGCGTAACAGTCAAGGCAATTCGTGATTATTGGGAATACTTCACCAAATATTGCAGTTCATTCAGGTCAAACGAGGATACGCTTTGCAACTTTACAAATCTTGTCAAGGTGTATGAGAGCTATTTTGAGTTTGGGGAGCATTTTGCAAAGGGGCACTTTTTTGACCTTGATATGCTTGACTTTGGCACTTGCAACCTTGAAACACTTTGGAGAACGCTTACCGATGATGAAAAGATAATGGAATATTCCATGCGCGCATTCCTTAGCTCGCCTATTCAAATCAGCAGCACGCTTGAGGATGTGTCGGATTTTGAGCTTTCGGTTTACTGTAATGAGGAAATTATTGCGATAAATCAGGACTGCGCATTTAAAAAGCCAACGCTCGTTTTAAGAATTAAGGAGGGCACACGGTATATCGATGTTCTTGAAAAGGAGCTTGAGGACGGCACCCTTGCCTATGCCATTTTCAATCTCGGCTTTGATGAAAATGTTAAAATGTCATCAAATGACGAAATCCGTGACCTTTGGGCTAAAGAAAATCTCGGCAAGGACCTTTCCTTCCTTATGACCTACCGCTCGACAAGAATGTTCAAGTCTAAGAGCAAGATTACATTTGAAATATAAAAGCGTGTTTTTACTAAAAAACACGCTTCGATATAAATCGTTTGAGATTTTCGATATACGCCTATGGCGCTTAAATCCACTCGTTTTATTTTGAAAAACAAAAGACAGGAACAAGTCCTGTCTTTTTTGTTTATGGCGAAGGTGAGTGGATTCGAACCACCGCGCAACCGAAATTACCTACAGCCTTAGCAGGGCCGCCTCTTCGACCAGCTTGAGTACACCTTCATGCTGTTAAAACCTACGCATTTTAGCGAGGTTGCAAACCGTCGTTTGGTAGTTTGCTTTACAATTATACACAATTTTGTTCCGCTTGTCAATAGTTTTTTTATTTTTCTTTTAATTCATTCTTTAAAATTATTAATTTTTTTCAAAATACTATTGACTTTTGAAAAATATTGTGCTATTATTACATAGCACAAGACAAAAGCGCCCTTAGCTCAGCGGATAGAGTGCCCGGCTACGAACCGGTAGGTCGAGAGTTCGAATCTCCCAGGGCGCGCCATAACAAAAGACAGGGTTTATTCCTGTCTTTTGTTTTTCAAAATGAACCAAAGTGAATTACATATTTAAATAGAGGGAAACGAAAATGGCACTAAATCAAGAAATTGTCCAAATGACAAGCAACATGACAAAAAACGACGGAATCGCTCGTATAAATTCCGCTATTGAGCAGGTCAAATCGTTTATCAAGCAAATTGAGGCTATTCCAGGAAGTCGTAACGACAAACCGTGCGACAGTTACATTCAAAAAGCAACTCAATTTATCTTAACATACAGCAATGATGTTAAGCAATATAAAAATATGACCGAGCAAGAATTTAGAAGTCTTGATTTATATTATATTTTCAAGTTCTTTGTTTCAAATTTTAATTCTCTTGAATTGACTTGCAAAACACTCGTTGCAAGAGGTCCGCAACATAAAATGTCCGAGCCTTGCAAAAAAGGACCATATTGATATTATACAAAAAGGCTATCGCATTAGCGCGTTATCCTTAACGGAGAACACGCTAAAACTAAGTTTGCCCTTTGGGCAAGTGAAGTTATCTTCGATAGTGAAGTTCACTTCGTGAGTGAAGTTTCGCCTATGGCGAAGTAATAGCAAAC
>JAZNJK010000201.1:0-4549 GCA_045578005.1 Eubacteriales bacterium
CGCTTGGCCTCCGACTTCCTCACAAAGCCCTCAATGCTTGCTCATCTTCTCAAGTATGATACAGCTCAGGGCGGCTACTGCGGTAAGATGGGTGAAGGACTTCACACAGTTGCTGCAGACGACGAAGCAGGCACGATCACAGTAGACGGCAAGACCCTCAAGATCTACGCTGAAAAGGACGCTAAGGATCTTCCTTGGGGTGAGATCGGCGTTGACGTTGTTCTCGAGTGCACAGGCTTCTACTGCTCTAAGGAAAAGTCTCAGGCTCACATCGACGCAGGCGCTAAGAAGGTAGTTATCTCTGCTCCCGCAGGAAACGACCTCAAGACAATCGTATTCGGTGTTAACGAAAAGACACTTTCCAAGGATGACGCAATCATCTCCGCTGCATCCTGCACAACAAACTGCCTTGCTCCTATGGCTAAGGCTCTTAACGATGCATTCCCAATCCAAAGCGGTATCATGACAACAGTTCACGCTTACACAGGCGACCAAATGATCCTCGACGGTCCTCACAGAAAGGGTGACTTAAGAAGAGCAAGAGCAGGCGCACAAAACATCGTTCCTAACTCAACAGGCGCTGCAAAGGCTATCGGTCTTGTAATTCCTGAACTCAACGGCAAACTCATCGGTTCTGCACAAAGAGTTCCAACCTGCACAGGTTCAACAACACTTCTCGTTGCAGTAGTTAAGGGACAAAATGTAACAAAGGACGCTATCAACGCAGCAATGAAGGCTCAAGCAACTGAGTCATTCGGTTACAACACAGACGAAATCGTTTCTTCTGATGTAATCGGTATGCGTTACGGCTCACTCTTCGATGCAACACAAACAATGGTTGCAAAGATTGATGACGATACCTATCAAGTTCAAGTAGTTTCTTGGTATGATAACGAGAACTCCTACACAAGCCAAATGGTTCGCACAATCAAGTATTTCGCTGAAATCTAATTTCAAAAATACAAATAAAAGCCTCTTGCTTTGGCAAGAGGCTTTTTGTTTGCAATTTGCACAAAAACCCACTCGTTACTTTGCGAAAAAACCAATGCTTTTTGTGCAAAATGTAAAATCTTCCATTTCAAATGTGAAGGTTTTGTGAAAATCAACAAATCGGATTTTTCACATGCTATAATAATAACAGGAAGGAACAAAAAACAATATCGCAAAGGAGTGTGATTTTATGAAGAAAATATTATCAATAGTTTTAAGCTTGTGTGTTGCGATTTTGGTATGTTTTTTGATAGCTTTCAGCTTCTATAGCAAACCAACTGTTAAGGATGCAGGAAAGGTTGAGATAGGCATGACCTACGAACAAGTTATAGATATTTTAGGCGATGACGGCAAGGATATCGGAAGTGGTATGATGATATACAAATTTGATCTCATCGGATTTAAAGAAGCACTAATATGGTTTGATGCAGAATCAAGGACCGTGACAAATGTATGTGTCGAATAATACGATTGTGAATGGACTAAGGGCGCTCTTGCCCGCCCTTAAATGAAAAGGAGTGTGATTTTATGAAGAAAATAGTATCAATACTTTTAGCGCTAATTCTTTGCGTTGGTTTACTTGTTTCTTGCGGAAATGAGGAAAATTCATCATCACAAAGCGAAAGCGGTGAGAAAACGAGTTCTTTTAGCGAAGAACTGTCAGGCGAAGAAACAAACTTGGAGTCGGAAAAACAAAATATTTACTATGAGGAACTTTCAAAACTTAGAATTTGCGAAGAAAAATCTGAGTTTACAAGCGAGAATTCTTTGACTGCCGAGGAATGGATGTTACTTTTTGAGAAGGAATGGAACTATTTGATCTTCGCAAATTACAACGAATTTTCAAATGTATTGTATACGAATGAGCAAAAAAATCATATTGATAAAACTATATTTGAAGACAATATTGTTTTTGTTACAATTTATAATTCTAAAGAATGGATTTTTTACGATTATTTAGGATATAGGGATATTTCAATAGACGGAACAACTCTATCGATAGAATGTGATCGGGCGCGAATCGATGAAACTTCCGGAGGTTTGATTTGCATAAATTATTATATAATTCCAAAGAGTGAATTTGGGGAAACATCTGTCGAAAGTATAACTGAAATCAAGGTAAATAACAATAAAATTTCTTCAAATAATGAAAATGAAGAAAATATTTATTACGAGGAAATTGTGGACTTTAGATTTAAGGCAATTTTGAATGTAGATGAATTCACTCCATTACCAAAAGAGGGTTGGGAGTATGCGATTTTCACAAACTATGGTGATTTTGCAAAAAAATTGACCGCAAATGAAAAGGAAAATTTTGATGCAACAGTGTTTGAGGACAATGTTGTTTTGGTTGCAACGCATCATGTCGAAGAAGCGATTCTTTTTGAGTATTTGGGATATAGAGATCTTACAATAGACGGAACAACACTCACAATAGAACGAGATCGAATACCGACCGAAGAAGAACGCGGACTTTTTGAATGTAGAAACTACTATATAATCCCAAGAAGTGAGTTCGGAAACATTTCTCCCGAAAGCATAACCGAAATTAAAGCAAACACTACCACACTTCCAATGGACTAAAGCAGGGCGCCCTTGCCCAACCCTTGAATATTTCCGAAAATAACAGGCGAAATTTTGCCTGTTATTTTTTTACTATTGAATTTTTTGTCAAAAAATGTTAAACTAAAAAGTAACAATGCTTTTCTTCATCAATAAAGACAAGCAAATTACTTGTATCAAAAACAGATGTTTTCAGTGCGGTTTCTTTTTGATACTTTTTCTTCTCCTAAAGAAAAAGTATAGAAAATAACGAAAGGAGCGAAAAATGAGAATATTTAGAAATAGACCACTTGCCTTTGGTTGTTTTCTTTTTATAGTAGGACTATATCTCGGCTATTTCCTTGGAAATATTTTCGATATTGTCTTAATTGCCATATCATCGGCATCTCTTGTCGCTCTTGCCATTTTCGGTATCGTCAAGAAAAGCGACTCGATGCTAAAACTCATAGCAAAACTCTTGCCCGCGTGCGTATGCCTTCTAATTTGTGGAATTTGCGCCCTTTCAACCTTTGAGGCGGACAGAAAAATTGCCCAAAAATACGAAAACACGCAACACGAAGCCGAAATTCTTGTAACCGAAATTCGCTATTCAAGTTCATACGAAACAACCGTCATCGGCAAGGTCAAAATTGATGACGATACACTTAAAATCCCTGTAACCGTTGCCTGTAAAGACCTTGAAGTCGGTGATAAAATCACGGCAAGTGTGAGCCTGTATCCCTTTGCCGATGGAAGTAAAATCGGCTATAACGAAAAGGATTATTATATTGAAAAAGGAATGCTCATTTTTGCCGAGGCGGAGAAATACAACCTAATCTCGAAAGATAATTTTGTGTTTGCAAAAATCTTTACCGACATCAATAAATTTCTCGACTCAATTCTTCAAAAACGATTAAATAACGATACATATACCCTCGTTTCCGCAATGCTACTTGGAAATAAGGACGCACTTGCCGATAATGTCAGACGCGACTTTTCAAGGCTTGGAATTAGCCATATTCTCGCCCTTAGTGGAATACACCTTTCCTTGCTTACCGCAATGGTATATGATTTTTTGAACATTCTAAAATTGAAAAGGAAAATAAAATACCCAATCCTTTTCGCCATAATAATTTTGTTTGTTGGCGTAACGGGATTTTCTCTCTCGGCAATAAGGGCGGGAATAATGTTGTTTTTCTTCTATATTATGTCGTTCTTCGGATTTTCACGCGACGGTGTAAGCGCGCTTTTTGTCGCAGGATTTCTAATTTGCGCATTTGACCCGTATTGCATTATGTCAAATAGCCTGATTTTGTCCTTCCTCGCAATGCTTGGTTGTATTGCAAGTTCTTATTTTTCAAGACGCATAAAAATCCTTAGAAAAATCAAACCAATAGGACTTAGAAACATCATCTACGGACTAATCACATCAATAACTGTCGTTCTCTTTACCTTGCCGATAATGGTAGTAAAGTTCGACCATGTGTCCGTTTTTGCGCCATTTTTCAACATTGTATTCGTTCCACTCCTTACCTTGCTTTTGTATCTTGGACCGCTTGTCCTTACCCTTGGCGCAATCCCTTACGCGTCATATATTTTCACCGTCCCTGCCGAAGGAATAACTAAACTCGCCCTCATAATGAGCGAGAAAATCTCAAAGGCCGACTTCTTAACCCTTTCTTTTACAACCATTGCCCATACAGTCGGCATTTGCGCATGTATCTTGGCGATAATTTTGTTCTTCGCACTTGATAGAAAGAAAATAAAGTATTCCATGCTCACTTTCTCCCTTGCTGTGACCGTTATCGTAGGTGCAAGTATCTACACCCATGTAACAAGAAACAATATCGTAACAATCACCTCATTTGATAACCGTGCAAGTGATATTGTCGCAGTCGAAAGCGATAATGAGGTCATGATAATAGAAACAAGCGCACCGAGTGCCACCACTATGAAAATGTCAAATGCCCTCGCATCTTATCTTGGCTATTCCGATGTTGACCTCTATGTCCTTACC
>JAZNJK010000202.1:0-10452 GCA_045578005.1 Eubacteriales bacterium
TGATTTTGGCAAGGTTGCGACGCAGTTGTATAAATATACTACAAGGAGCAAACTTGTCAAAAGGGATAAAGGCTACCGGGAATACAATTAAAACCACACTTAATGCCGTAAATACACGGTTTAAGGCTGGTTTGCTCCGCTCCCGTCAGGCATTAGTCAAAAGACGATGCAAAGCCGAAAGGCACGACCTTATGCTTCTATTTTCAAACGGGAGTTACCGGCGGAAATGGTGGCATAGGCGGTAAGTCAAAAATGACACCGAAATTCAAATCACACACAAAAAACAAAATCACAAACCGAAAAACAAAACAAGAAAGGAAAAATGATAAGCCCGAGAGGGAAAATGATGGAGGTCGAAGAGAAAAATGGCACTAACACAAGTTAAAGAACAGGAAGAAAATTATTTAAGTTTTTACAATCACAAAGAAACAATTCGAGCGTTTATAAACGAGAATGAAGAAAAGAAAAAAACGCTTTACGATATTCTATCCGACGAGAACAACAAGGACCTAATAACACTCGCAAACGAACACGGCGAAGATGTAGTATTTAAGCAACTTGCCGTTATTCCAATGGGTGAAGTGATATACTGTATTTTGAAACCCGTTTCAGGGGGGGATTACAAGATTGGCGAGGCACTCGCATTTAGACTGAATGAACTTGAAAACGGAATGCAAATTTTAACAGTGGTAACAAGCAAGAAAAAGACACTTTCTCTATTTCTTACATATTATAAGATGCTAATTGAGGCAACCGAAAAAAAGGACCTTGAAAAAGAAGAAAAAGAGGAAAAAATCAGACTTATAACCTCGCTTTCAAACTATTACAAAGAGCAACTTGCAAGGTTAAAAAATTTCGACGAATAATTACAAAAAATCCCCGATTTTTTACAGTTCACGAAAAAATAGGCGCAAAAGCACCGAAAAAATCAAACTGTCAAAAACGGCAAAAAGCAAAAAAGAAAAGAAAAAACAAGAAAACAAAAAAAGGAGAAAAACGGCTATGGTAAAACTCACAACACTTGAAGAGAGATTTCTAACATCTTATTTTCAAATTGAATTACTTGTTGGAAAGTTCATTTCCGACGAGGAAAAGGATCGACTTTTCACCTCACTTGCTAACATTTATCTAATCGCAGAGGAGAAAAGGGCAGAACTTTCGTCGCTCAAAGACCTCGACGCAGTTAAGAGCATCGGAAGTAATTACGAATACAACCTACATAGAAGAATTGTCACATTTAACCGCCTTACAAACTATGAATCGCATAGTGAGGACGAACTTTATGTATGTGACATAAAGGGAAGAAGCGCAACAACACTTGAAGAACTCGGCTTCAATTTCGTGCTTGACACAACAAGTCCGGCAGTAGTCCGTTTTCTCACTAACACATCAGGACAGGGCGCACTTCTTTCAATGAGAATTCTCGGCACACTTCAAACACTTGGTGTCTTCGTTCCAAAGAACGAGAGCGCAGGACTAAAACTCCTTACCAAAGCATCAAAGTGGAACGACCCTGATGCGATGCTTACACTTCTTTGTCACGATAAGGAAACAAGAAAGAACAGTATTTCAATGCTCCGCTCCGTTTCCGAGGGAACACCGTTTGAAACGATTTATGCGACAGCGAAGGCTCATTACGGCTTTGACAAGGTAGAAAACCACTTTGAAACTGAACTTGTTATGAGCGCACTTGCACTTCATAATAAGACACTTCGCCCCGAAATTTACTTTCCACAAGTTACAAGAATTGCGTATAGCGAAGTTTTAACACCCGTTGATAAGAAAAGACTTGTTCTTAACGCAATTGAACTCGTTGGTGAGGCGAATAACTTGCCTATCGGTCTTAAAAAGAAGGACCTTGAACTTTGCGAAAACCCCGCATCAATCGTGCTTGAAAGAAAAGACGAGGCAAACGGAATAATCCAAGCGATTATGTATTCGGCACAAACCGACAACTCACTTAGTCCTTGCATTGTCGCAAACGATGATTTCGTGGCAAGTCAGTCCCAAAACCTTATCGCAAACGCATTTCCCGATGCAAATGTGGTTAGCATTGACATTTGCGACCTTTACGGAAATGACCTTAACGGCGACAAGAACAACATAATTGTTCGTTCCCTCTCGGAGAGCAAGAGAAACATTCTTCTCCTTGTTATGAGAGGACACGCGGACGCTCGTATTGTTGAAATCGTATCAAGATTTCTCCGCGCACCCGAAAGACGCGAATTCCGTCTTAGTGTTCCAAGTGTAACACTTGACCTTTCGGGCGTTGTTACAGTATGTATTACCGATACACAAAATCATAAAACAGTAAAGCAATTTTGCGACAACATAGAAACTGCGAATATGACAAGAGAGGAAAAGGAAGGCGCAATCTACCGTATCCTTGCCGAGAGGGCAAAAGTTTACGGAATTGAAGGGCTTGAAATCACTCCCGAGGCAAAGGACGCACTCCTTAACCGCATAGACAGTTTCACAATGACCGAGAGCATTCTTGACCGTCTTGCATACTCTTGCAAGAGCCGAAACGGTGAGAGAGTAATCGACCTTGAAAAGGCAAGCAAACTTATCGAGTCAAGAACAGGTAGACTCGGATTTTAAAACACACATTCAAACCATTTAAAACTAATATCGGCAAGCGCTCGAAAAGGGCGTTTGCTTGATATATCGGCAGTCGGTCCGCACCGACTTGCAACACAAACGCAGAATGAAGAAACCTGCTTCGAAGTGTAAGGAAACAATTTAAATTTAACGAGGGCGGATTTTGCCCGCGGGGGCTTCCCCGCTCCGCACCGACAAGAGAGGAATAATAGATATGAATAACCTAATAAATTCGGGACTCCTTCGCGGTTACGAGTCCAAACAGTTAAAGCGTTACGATGATCCTATTGACACCCTACCCGAAATGGTATCGTTTGAGGACCTTCCAAATAGAGAAATCAACGGAGTTCTCCTTGTAAACCGCCATATAAACGGAAAACTTATGCAAATTTACTCCAAGGAAAACACGCACGAACTTATCATATCCGCAACAGGTGGCGGTAAGAGTTCATCTTGCGTAATTCCACAGGTAGTATCGTTTGGCAAGCAAAAGGTAAAGAAGTCAATGATTATCTCCGACCCTAAGGGCGAGATTTACAAACGGACATCAAAAATCCTCGAACAAGAGGGCTACCGCGTATATCTTCTTAACTACCGTGATACTGCACATAGCGAATTTTGGAATCCGCTAACTCCTATTTATAGAGCATATCATAAGGTATTTAAGATTTATGATGAAATCGAAATTGTCCAAACCGAAAACGGATATCGCAACAAGTTCCGTGGCAAGATTTATAACTCTCAAAGCGAACTTGACCACATCATAGATGTTCTTTTCGAGGCTGAAATGGACAAGGTCGGCAATATGATTGATGAAATTGCAGGAATGATGATTACTGCCGAAAGCACAAAGGAAAAGACTTGGGAATACGGCGCTATGGAACTACTCAAAGCATTTCTTTGGGGAATGCTTGAAGATAGCCGTCCAACCGAGGACGGAAAAGAGCCTACAATTACGGAGCAAACATTCTCCCTTAGAACAATTTTCCGTATTTTTGCAACATTCCGCCCACTCTCCGACTCCTCGCCTGACAAGGGCTACTTTGAGGATAGAAGTCACGATAGCAACGCATTCATCTTTTCAAGAACCGCAATGGACTGCGCAAGAGTTACAAGAAGCGGATATACATCAACATTCTTATCAAAGATGAATGTATATAAAAACGCAGCGGTGCAAACTGTAACATGTTGCAACTCGTTTGAATTTGATGAACTCGTTGACGGTCATGTAGCGGTATTTATCGACTATCAAGATGAAATTAAGACACAATATCAACTTATCAGCCTTTTCGTGCAAAATGCGTATAAATTCCTTATCGAACAAGCGAACAAAACACCAAGCGGAAGACTTGATGTTCCATTCTATTTCATGCTTGATGAGTTTGGAAACTTCCCCGCAATTACCGACTTTGATACAGGAATTACCGCGGCAAGAGGAAGAAACATTTACTTCTGCCTCGTTCTTCAATCCTATTCGCAACTTGAACATGTTTACGGCAAGGAAACTGCCGAGATTATCCGTGATAACCTCAATGTAAAAATCTTCCTTGGCTCAAACAACCCAAATACACTTAAAACATTCCAAAGTGAGTGCGGAGATTATACAAGACTCTCACCACTTACCGCCCTTAACGGAAATGGCTCGGAAATTACAAGTTACGCAATAGAAACTATTCCGATAGTCACAAGAAGTGAACTTTCCTGTTTTGAACCCGGTGAGTGCGTAATTACGGAACTTAACTCCCCATACACACTTTGGTCAAAACTTGAAAGATACTTCCTTTGCGATGAGTTTAAGGACCTTCCATTAGCATCGGAACACGAGTATTTGTCTAAGGTAAATCCTTACGAAAGCACATATATCTTTGAACTTACAAAGAAGATGAAAAGCAAAAGCGGATTTGACTTTTAAGGAGGGATAATATGATAACCTTAAAGCAAAAAACAGAGATTGCCGTGCTACTTCTTGCGGAATTTTGCCTACCCGAACTTCAAGTAGCCATTGGCGGTGGATACTTTGAAACAAAGCAACTGATGGAAAGTCTTACCTCGCAAGGCAAGATTTCACACTTGAAGGGCGGAACTTACCGTGTCAACCGTGTCAATTCCGAACTTGAAAGGCGCATAGGCCACAATAAAGGGCTTTTCGATTCCGACAAGGCAAGGGAAGCAATAGAGGCAATAACCGAGAAGGAATTGAGCGATGAACAAAACCGCCTTTCAAGATTTCGCACACGAAGAAGATACAATGTTTCAGATGATGATGACGACGATGACGACGATGATGACTCGCCCATATTCGAAACAAGAGCGTATCAAAGAATGAATTTCGGCACACTCGAAAAGGAGTCACCGTTTAAAAATCTCGGTGAGGGAAACGGTGAGGGCAAGGGCGAAGATGAAACCGATAAAAAGGCCGACCCCTATGCGGGAATGAGCCTTGCGGAAAGATTTAAGGCACTAAAAGAAAGGTATCTTGAAATCGAGAACAAAGATGGCAACGATGATAACGATACCGACGACGATGAAGATGACGATGACGATTTTAGTTGGCTTGACGACGATGATGATTTTAGTTGGCTCGACGACGATGACGACGATGACGATGATGACGACGAGGGCGAGAACAACACGGGTGACATCATAAAATCAAGCATTGACAAGGACGGTCCTCATTTGTCGGAAGGCGCAAGAAAACTTCTTGATGATATATTTAATAAAATGAATAAGGACGAAGGCGACACCGAAGAAGACGACACCGATGAAGATGAAGAAGACGACGACACCGATGACGAAGATGATACAAACTCAACTTTTGATATTGATGCGTTCATTCAAAGGCGAAGAAAAATTGCTAATAGAAACTTTGAGCGCCGTCGCCTTTCTACCCGAGAGGGAGCAACAACGACTTCGGGAATAATAGGAAACCGTATCGCTGAAACGCTTTATGATGCGTTCACCGTCCTTTATTCAAACGAGATGTTCAACATAAACGATACGCAAACATTTAATCCTGTCGCTTTTATGGTTGAGGAAAACGGAAGATGGTATTATAGCGACAAGGGAAAGACAATTCATTTCCTTACCCGTGCAGGTTTTGACCTGTCAAGTGACCGTGTTTCAAGCGCGATTGCGAAGGTGGTGGAGATGTATGATTGCCGAATGGTCGCGGGGGAAATCCTAACCAAAAAGGAAATCGACCTCGATGGCGCAGTTAGTCAACTCGTTGAGTTTCTTGCGATGATTGAGCATCTTAAAAGGCTACAAATTAGTGAAATGTTCACCCTCGTTTCACTTGATATGCAAGAGCAAATAAGAGATATGTTTAAGCGCATTATCATCGAAAACGCACAGTGTAACAGGACGGGGCTTATCGACTGCGTGACGGATAAAATAGACACTCTCAAATCAATCGAGGGCTACGACAGGGTAGAGTGCTTCTGCTATGAGGCAATCCGTGACCACCTCGAAAATGCCACCGATGATGAATTCCTGTTCTTCAAAACCTCACTCTTGAATATTTAGCCTCAACCTTAGCACTACACAAAATATTTAAACAAACAACCGCTCAATGCTTTGCAAAGAGCGGTTGCTTTTTGGTTTTTATTTATCGGTTATTTTGACTGTGATACATACTCAAAAGTTATATTTACTGTGCAATCACTCGGAATGTTATCGGGAAGATGTATTTCATAGCCACCGTCGATCGGTTGTAACGACACGGTAATCAAATTTGCTGGGAAGTCAAACATTTCCATTTCTTGTTTGTCGAAAATTTGAACAGTTAGATACATCTCGCCGTTTTCGTATTTGAAGGAATTAACTACAAAGTCCGTTTCAATTGGATTTTCAAGATGGATTGCAACGAAAGGATAACTCGGCAACCAACCTAATCCGTCAAGTATTTCTATCTTTTCCCTTGATTCACGGCTCTCTACATAATACGCCTCGGTTTTTTCAACGGTTTTTTCAACCTCGTAGATATTATAATCATTATACTCTTCCAAGTAGTTCTTGTTTATTGCTGCAATTCCGCTTTGGTTAGCGTTTTCAATCTCGCTATTCGGCACGACAATCAAATATAACTCATATACATTGCTCTTGTCCTCAGTTGTCGTCAACGATGTTCTGAATAAGTCCATGGTTGTTTGCAATTCGTTATTTTCGTTAAATGCAAGATTGTAAAATCCTGATGGGGATTCGGCAGGACCTGACGGTCCTAAATAATAATCTAAAATTGCAATTACACGGTTTTCCTCAAATAAATCAGCCTCTATTTCGGACGGGTTTAGCAAACTAAATGCTTCAAGTTCATCATGCGAAGAAATAATTTTATACTGCGATGCTTGATTCATCTCAAAAATCCCCTCCGAAAACACTTTAAACGCTTCCCTTTCGGCGTCGGTAACAGGGGTGTTGCTTGTGATTTTATAATGCTTTAATGAAAGTTGTCTGTAATATTTTTCGGTATGCTTTACCTGTGTTTTTGTTTCGTTTGGGGCTTTTGGCGCGTCGCTCGGCTCTATATCACTCGACGATTCGCTTGATAAATTTTCACTCTCGCTTGGAATCTCAACGCTCGACGATTCGCTTGACGACTCGCACGAGGATTCCTCATTCTCATCGCACGACAAAAGGCATCCGAAGCATAAAATGAGCGCCAAAAACAACGCTAATAATTTCTTCATAAAATCCCCCCTTGCTAATTAACGGTTAAAGTTGCTGTGTTTTCAAACATATAATCATACACTATCGTTGATGAAAAATAGTAAGATGATATAAGGTTGTTGTTTTTTATTATCAACACCTCATAGTTCATCGTTTGATTGTATCCCACAGCAGTATAAACCGTATTTGAGCCATTTCCTCTAACAATTAATTCGTATCCGAGATTTTCGTTTGCGATAATATTTGTGCTGAATACATTTAAAATAATAGCACTTACATCATCAATATAACCGACCCTATAGTATAGGCTAAACTCTAAATATCCACAATTTTCACCGCCATAGGTTATTGGTTTTGTTGCATTGCATATGGAAACTTGTTCGTTATGCCCTGCTCCGCAATTATTGCAAAATGTTATTCTCGAATTTGAATTATACATTGATTCTATATTCTTGTTGCTACATCCACAAGTTATTGCTAACGATACCGTTGTGGAGTTGTGTTGTAGATGAGCCAATTCGTCAAACGGATTGGTTCCAACTACAAATTCTTCGTTTTCTTCATCGAAAGTTTGAACTATTTTAAAATGGTAATACCCACTTGTTGCAAATGTGATTTTGTAAAGTTCCGCATTGTTTACTTCTGAAAGACGATACAATTGAGTATCGCTTGGGAGCAGTTGTTGGGTTTGAGTTGAAAACGAATTGAAGTGTATCGTTTGTTGCATTTCTCCCGTTATTTCATCGTATGTTATAGAAATGATTTGTATATCAAAATTAACAGGGTTAACACGCTCTAAAAGTTCATCGCTCGCCTTATCAAAGACCATTGCAATTTCAATCTCGTCACCGCTTCTAAAATAATACTCGTTTGTTATTATACTGTTCCTTGTAGCAGGAAAATCGTATTCGTGATAGTCATATCTTATAGCGGCGGCGATTGCTTGTAGTGGTTTTAACAATCCGGCTCCGCTTTTTTCTCGTAGTATTCCAGTAGCAATACCTATTGCTCCATTTTGTGTCACGGTTGGAGTTCCGCTGACAATTACATTATCATTGTTAGGAGAAACATTTTGATCAGCAGTAGACATCAGCAGTGTTTTCACACTGTTAGGACTTGAAATTAGTTTTGGATTCGCTTCCATCATCAACGCAACAGTGCCTGTCACCATTGGTGTCGCAAAACTTGTTCCAGTGCCAAAATTATGTTCTTGCCCGCCGTAAATCATATGGACATTCGTTCCAAAAGCGGTTATATCCGGTTTGTTTGTAAGATAAGGAATTTCTTCGTATGAACTGGAATTTGCATTGATTATATATTTTCCGTTTGAATCTTTGGTATTAGACATGTTCCCAACAGTTATTAAATTATAGCCCATGCCAGGACTTATAATGTTAGTTTCATTTCCTGCCGCCGTTACAATTGTTACTTTATATTGTTTAACTAAGCAATCCATAAATCGCTCATATCGCTCATTATAGCTTAGTGTGCCAATTCCAATATGTTGGCTGATGTTAATTATAGCAACATCTTTTTCCACAATGAGCCAGTAAAACTCTCGCATATCCATGTGCAATCCATTAACAAAAAACGCTGTTATATCTGGTGCGATTCCTTGATATTCAACTTGATCCATGGTTTTTAACTGTCCGCACAAAATGCTAAGCACGGCGGTGGCGTGTCCGGTAGCCGTTCCGGTATAGGTCGACATTGGTGTTATATTTGCACCTTCCAAATGATCCGCATCAGCGTCGTATCCAGTCTTTTCAAAAACCCCTACCTTTATTCCAGTTCCTTTGTAAATTGTATTCAACGGTCCCAAAATATATTTATCATCGGTTGTAGTAGTCGCCGCTTCTGTTTCTTCCATCAATTCAATATCTGAAGCAATTAAAATTCCTATTTCTTTCGTTTCGTTTTTTGAAGCTAATGTTAGTATATATTCTTTTTTGCAATCCATTTCTATGTACGGCAATAAAGAATCTACCATTATGTTTTGGCATTTTTCAACATCAATTACATCATAAAATCGTTCGTTTATTCCTTGATTTACAGCAACTCTGCTATCCCTATAATCAGACAAATATTGATATCTTTCCGAAATTTCTATTATTTCTCTATGCGTTTTACCTTCGTTTAGAGAAGAAATTAACTCGTCATTGCTTATTATATTGGATATATTTGCGTTATTTCTCAAGGTTTCAGCCTTTGATTCGACAGTCATTGCTTCAAAATTCAGCAATTCGTTTTCCGTTGAAAAAGACTTTTCCCATTTTATAGCGTTATTGTTAATTTGCTGGTTGATATAACTTTCTTCAGTGTCATTATTTATGTTTTGACCCAATTTGTTTGACAAATGCAAATATACTAATTCATCTCCGTATGTGTCGTTCAACCAAATATATACGGAAATATATTCATCGTCATTAACATTGTTCATAGCATCTTTGAGTTCTTCCGTTAGTTTATCTTCGGGATTTATTGAATTTTGATTTGCGTTTGATTCACTTGCAAAAATTGCTGTTTGCGAAAACAACATCAAAATTATTATAAATATCGCTAAAAATCGTTTTTTCATATTCGTAAAACTCCTTATTTTCAAAATCGGTTTGTTCTGATGTTTGATTTTTGGCGACTAATCTTCGCCACTACTCAAAATGACCCATCGGTATACCCTCCTTTTTCAAATAGACAAAAACAGCCTATGAGCAGCAAGACCTGTTCATAGGCTACGGTTTTTGAATTGGTATAAGGCAACGAGAATGCTTTTCGCTCTTGGAACATTGTCTTACTTATATGCTTTTACAACTTTATTGTATCACATAATTGCCGATTTGTCAATGTTTTTCAAAATCAGGCTACTGCGTAGTATCGGGATAATACTCTAACATAAAGTCAAGAGAGTCTTCGAAGTAGTTTGTGGCGAAGTCGAGTTGACCTTTCCAAGTGCTTGCAACCGCCTTTTCAACGGCAAGAGGGTCGTTGCCCTTTGCGGAATCACAGGCGACGGCTACGAAAAATGTCTTGAAAACGGAATTGACGAAATATACGCCATAGCCGACCCCACAAAAACGCTCGAGGAAAATATCGAGCGCGAAACGGCAATTAAAAACATTGAAAGAAAAGCATTTGAGGTCTTTTCAAAAATCCTAAAGTCGGATCGTAGCCATGTCGTTCTGTGAG
>JAZNJK010000203.1:0-20280 GCA_045578005.1 Eubacteriales bacterium
GGAATATTTGTAAGGTAAAAACAACCCACACTTGCCTATATGGCAAATGTGGGTTGTATCAGTTTTATAAGTTTAGTAAATCAATCAAGGCGAAGCCTTGTATATCATCCGCAACTTGTTGCGGTATATCATCAACACGAAGCGTTGTATCTCATCAAGCCGCAGGTAATGCAGCCTTCGGCTGATGATATGCGCCAATGGCGATGATATGCACGCTAACGCGTGATGATATACCAAGCCTGCGGCTTGGATAAAAAAAGAAGTAACTTTTGGTACACAAAAGTTACTTCTTTTTTGGTGGAGACAGCAGAACTTGAATCTGCGACCCCTTGCATGTCAAGCAAGTACTCTAACCGACTGAGCTATGCCTCCAAGTAAGCAAGCCAAGGCTTGCTATTAAATAATACATTATTTTTCCTATTTTGTCAAGACCTTAGTCTTCAAAAAGCGGAGTTGAAAAATATCTTTCCGCAGTATCAGGAAGAACTGTTACAACCGTTTTTCCTTTTCCAAGTTTTTTAGCAAGTTTGATAGCCGCACAAACATTCGTTCCGCTTGATATTCCGCACATAATTCCCTCTTTTGATGCAAGGTCCTTTGAAGTTTGAAGTGCCTCGTCATCATCAATTATGCAAATGTCATCATAAATGTTTTGATTAAGAATGGTTGGAATTATTCCGTCGCCAATTCCCATTTGAACATGTGTTCCTATTGAACCGCCCGAAAGAATTGCTGCGTGCTTTGGCTCTACCGCCCAAATTTGCATATCGGGATTTTGCTCCTTCAAAACTTCACCTATTCCCGTTATCGTGCCACCTGTTCCAATTCCCGAACAAAATCCATGAATAGGTTTATTAACCTGTTCAAGAATTTCCCTTGCTGTTTGATCTCTTTGAGCCTGTGCATTTGCGGGATTTTCAAACTGTTGTGGAACAAAAACGCGCTTATTCTCGGATTGCATTTTAAGTGCAAGATTCATGCAATCTTCAATGCACTTACCGATATTACCGTCATCATGAACAAGAATGACCTCTGCGCCATAGTGACGCACAAGTTTTCTTCTTTCCTCACTTACCGAGTCAGGCATAATTATTTTTGTTTTATAGCCTCTAACTGCGCCGACAAGAGAAAGTCCAATTCCTTGGTTACCACTCGTTGGTTCAACAATTATTGTATCTTTGTTTATAAGTCCTTTTTTCTCGGCATCAAGTATCATATTATAGGCTGTTCTTGTCTTTATTGATCCGCCAACATTAAGCCCCTCAAATTTAACAAGGATTTCGGCCATATTCTCATCTACCATATTATTTAGACGAATTATAGGTGTATTCCCCATTGCGTCAAGTATAGAATTGCAAATCACTTTGTTTCCTCCACATCTTTTGTGTGCTTATACTATTTTATATCAAATATGCGTTAATGTCAAGAGTTTTTATTGACATAATTAGTTTAATCGGTTATACTAAATATGTATTATGATAATAATTTAATAAAGTGAGGGATTTTTATGAAAAAAGTAGTGCTACTTGGTGATTCAATAAGACTTTGGGGTTATGGAACAAAAGTTCCCGAATTACTCGGTGACGAATATGAAGTATGGCAACCTGAGGATAATTGCCGTTTTGTCAAATACACATTAAGAGGCCTTTTCGATTGGGGCGAAGGTATCAAAGGTGCAGATGTAATCCATTGGAACAACGGACTTTGGGATTGCACCGAAATCTTTGACGATGGTCTATTCACAAGTGAAGAAGAATATATAGAAAATATGACACGAGTAGCAAAATTACTCCTTAAAATCACACCAAATGTTATTTTTGCGACAACTACTCCTGTATGGGATGAGTTTGAATGGACTCACAATGATAAAATCGAACGATTTAACGAAATCATTGTGCCAAAACTAAAAGATCTTGGAGTTAAAATAAACGACCTTCATAGCGCGGTTGCAACTGATGTCCACAAATACATCAAAGAATGTGATATGATTCACCTCTCCGATGAAGGTATAAATCTTTGCGCTAAAATGGTTGTTGATGCCGTTAAAAGTTTCGAATAATAACACCTCAAAAAAGACCGTCAATGACGGTCTTTTCGTTTGATAAAATTAAAGTGTTTCTATATCTATTTCAAAATACTGTTCTTGAAATAAGGTTAACTTTTTAATTTCTTCCTTGGAGTATGTAGTGCCACTCGGCGCAACCACCAATTTATCTTCAACATCATTCAAGCGATGAATTATCGCAATAACCATACCGCTAAACTCTTTTACAGGCTCGTCAACACCCAATATGTAAGCATCAATCTCTTCTCCGTCGAGCGCAAGTGTTCCCTTTATATATCCGTAATTTATAGGATAATACAAATTCTTATGTTCGGGATGATACGAGCCAAGCGGTCTTTCGACAGTTACTGTTACAATTTCACCTAACATTTTTACTCCTTTAAAGATCTAATTGTTTTGTAAATGATCCTTTATTTCTTGCAAAAAAACTTCTCCATTAGATTCAAACCATTTGTCTTTAATGCCCTTTATTTTAAGGAAATCCTCTCGTGTTGTTGGCTTTATTGTTGCCAATTTAACTAATACACCGTTATGAGCAATCAAAAAATACCTAACCGCTCTTTCATTGCCAATTTTCCTTCTTAACACTTGCAATCTTTTCAAAAGATCCATATCGGTCAAAAGTTCTCCATCTTCATTAATATAAACTTTCCACCCATCAAGTGTAATCATTATACCATCTTCCGTAACAATATCTTTAGATTCGTTTTTCTTATAGTAAAGTGAAATGATCTCTTCTATTTGAATTAGAGTTTCATCATCAATTTCTTCAATAGATTTATTATAATTAATTTTTATGATAGGATACATCCCTTGGGTTTTGTAGAGGATACTTTTTTCTATAAGAATTTCGATAATTTTAGAAAGATGTTCTCTTTTGATTTCCTTTAATGCTCCATAGCAAGATAATTCATCCAAACCATACTCCCTAATTTTTTGATTTTGGCTTTTTCTTAGAACATCAAGAATTGTTTGGACACCAAAATTTCTTATTTTACTTATTTCCATGCAAGTGTTCAAAATCAATTTAATCAATTCATTCGCATTAGGTAAAATATCTTTCCCCTTCAAAATTCTTCCCACATTCTCTATGTCATCGTTTGAAAGCGAGTATTCGACATTTTCTCTATTTATTTCTAAATTTGACTTTTTTACATTTTTATTCTCATATTCTTTCAGTTTTTTGGTTGAAAAAAATTCATAATGTCCACATTCAACACACAAAAAAACATCTATGTCATTAAGTATAATTAATTCACTTTTATTATAATTAGAACCTGGCGTATAAATTTTGGTTAATTTTTCATTCCCACATTGAGTGCATTTCATAAATTCATCTCCTTTACTGACTTTGAATATAACAATTATATCATTCTCAAAAAAATTTGTCAACCTTTCGAATTTAATAAAACAAAAAGCACCTCGAATGAGATGCTTTTGATTTATGTATGTGTGAAACTAAATCTCGTTTTTAGGGTATATGTGTGGGACAAAAAGTATTTTTTAATAGATTTACTTTTTGAAAACAAGCGTACCATCCTTATTTTCTTTGATAACTATAAGTTTATCAATTTTGCTGAAGTGTTCTATATATTCAATATTTATTTTTTCAATTTTTTCAACATTTGTTTTTGCATTTTTTATTCGTTGATAATATGAATCCCATAAATTATATACTGTAAAAAATGAATTATTTCTGCTTTTTATATGTAATTCCATCACACGCTTAATTAACTTCTTTTCTTTACTATTTATCTCAAAATCAACATTGTCAATATCACCGTGATGAGCCCTTTCGCCCGACTCCAAATAGAATCTCTTTTTCTTGTCATTATAAGAGCCGATATCGTTAACTATAACAACTACCAGTTGACTTATAAAAAACAATCCAATACACGAAATAATAATTGCGTTAAAAAAGAAACTTGTCAAGATATTCATGCATAAAAATATCGCTAAACAACCAAAGATTATAGGAAATAAAAATGAAATAAAAAAACTTACGACTTCATATAATGTATATCTCCCAAAATGTTTTGGTTTAAAATATATAAGTTTACAAATTCCTTGTTTTTTAACTAAAAAATGTGTTTCATACCATATAGAATAACTTCTATTACCAATATTTCCCCAAGCATTGTTTTGCCCTATTAAAGCACAAATAACAATCCCAAAAATTAGACTAAATATTTCTAAACTCCCCATGTTTTGCTCCTTGCACTCATCAAGCAACGAATCACTCTCTAATTTTATTATATCATAAAAATCGATATTCTTCAATAAAAAGTATAGGTCTATAAGCAAAATACTTATAGACCCATACGAGTGGCTCCCTTTACCCTTAATTATTCGAACATTTTTTGAGGTGGGTTTATTTTTGGAAATTTTCTCGATATCCTCGAGCATTTCCATATAGCTAATAGTTTGAGAACCTTTTATATTATAATAAACTACAATTTTGTCATCAAAAAGATATATGCGATTTACCAAGGTTTTTATAAGCTTGTTTCTAAAAGCTGGGTCAAGAAGATCTCCTTTTTTAAAAGCATTAAGATATTGAACAATTTCTTCCTTTGTCAGATCTATTCCCTTAACGAGCTTTGCTCTGGAAAGCTGAGCCTCAAGCTCTTCTCTTTGCTTTTCAAGAGCTTCTGTGCGTTCGTTTATTCTTTGAATGATTTTAGGATTTTTAGGTGCTTCAATAAAAGCATCGGTCAATTTATCATATTCACGCTCAATAGCAGCTAATGCTTTTTCAATTTCTGCAATTTCGGTATTTGTTTTATCTCTTTTTTGACATTCTACAACAAGCTCAGCAACATTATTTATGTTTTCATCACTCAGAATGTGCAAAAGAGTTTGTTCGCAGATATACCATTCAAGAAAATCCTTTTTTTCGTTTTTCTTTTTGCAGTTATTTTTTCTCTTTTTCTTGCTCGAGCATGAATAATAATAGTATTTACTTCCACTTCTTCCTGTTCCCGAGTCTCCGGTCATTACTGCTCCACACTCTCCACAGAAAATTTTTCCGCTAAGAGGGAAAAATTCTCCATCAGGTTTTCTTCCCATGGCCTTTTTATTTTTACAAATAATCTCTTGGACCTTATCAAATATTTCTTCCGATATGATTGCCGGGCATTCGATTATAATATCGTTGAATTTTCTTTTTCCTTTATAAGTTGGATTGGATAATATCAAATCGAAGTTTTGACAATTAAAAAGTTTTCCCGTTCTTGTCCGATAGCCCATATTGTTTAGCTCGTTGGCTATTTTTTGTCTATTCTTGCCATTGTACATTCCCTCAAACATATGCTTTATAGCTGGGGCTGTTTTTTCATCAATTTCAAGCTTGCGGTCCACTACAATATATCCAAGAGGAACTATACCGCCGGTCCAAAGCCCTTTGCGAGCGACTTCTTCCATTCCTCGCTTTGTGATCTTAGATAAGCGTCTGGAATAAGCTTCGTCCATAGCTTCGTAAATGCTTTCCAGGATAATACCTTCATCTCCTGTTCCAACATTCTCTGATGCGGAGATAACTTTCACTCCGTTTTGCTCAAGTTGCTTTTTATAAATAGCCGAGTCAAATCTATTCCTGGCGAAGCGGTCAAAGCGATATACGATTATGAAAGCAAATTGTTGTTGCTTTGCATCCTCAATCATCCTTTGGAACTCCGGACGATTGTCATTCGTTCCCGATGCAGCTCTATCGATGTAATTTCTAATTATATTAAATCCGTGAGCTTTGGCGAATGCTTTACATTCTCTTAATTGACCATCTATACTGTTCTCTGTTTGTTTGTCGGAAGAATATCGAGCATAAATAACTGCATTTAAAGCGTATTCTGCCGGCACTTGTTTTACTTTATTAAACATATCATGTCCTTATTTGCTGTTATCGTTTGTGTTGTAAAGGTTTGTTCCACATTTGGGACAAAATACATCATCTTTGGTGACAACTCTGCCACACTTGTTACATACATAGAGATCCTCTGCATTATCTTCCTTTTTCTTTTGTATTTTATTGAAAATGATGGGAATTAAGATAAGTGCAGCAATAACAGCAATAGCGATAATTATGACTAAAGGAAGTCCTATGTCATCTAATCCTGCGGTTGGCTTTTCGGGATTTTGTATTGGAACACCTGCTGCTCCAAATAAATATAGTAAATTTAGCATATTATTTTCTCCTTAATCTTTTATTCCGAGAATCATATCTATATTTTGTTTTGTAATTGGATTTGCATTTCTATATGCTTCTATTAGTCTTTTTTCATGTTCTGTGTATTCTGAACTTTGCGTTTCAAATTCTCCCATTAGCTCCAAGGGAGAAATTTTTAATATTTGTGAAAGCTTGGCGATCTTGTTTCGTTTCATATTTTTTATTTCGCCCGATTCCCATCTTGATATTGTTCCTTCGCTTACCCCTACAAATTCAGCAACAGCTTTCATTGTTAAGCCAAGCTCGTTTCTTCTTGTTTTTATAAGATTTGAAATATTCATTTTATCACCTCATTGTTATTATACATTGTTTTTTGCGAAAATGCAATATTTTTTTGCGAAAATGCAAAAAAAGTGAAAAATATATTGACATCGTAAAAGTTGTATGTTATAATACTTGCGTAAACGCAAGAAAAGGAGGTGGTATTTGTGAATGTTGATAAGCTTAGAGATAAAATATCTTCTTCTAGAAAGACTATTGAAGCTCTTGCGGTTTATTTAGGGATAAATATGTCTACTTTTTATCGAAAAATAAATGGCGAAAGTGATTTCACAAGAAATGAGATTATGCTGATAGCTTCTTTTCTTAACCTCACTGCAGATGAAGTTTTCGCTATTTTTTTTGCAAACGAACTTGCGTAAACGCAAGAATTATACCATAAGGAGAAATTATGAAAGAAATTTCAATGGCTCTATGGGAGCTCACAAAAGAAGAAGCGTCTAAGCTTCTTCGAGGAACTGCGCTGATGATATATCAGCCGAATTTTGAACTATATAACATTAAGTATGTAGATGATAATTATGACAAGGAAAGAATTTTAGCTAATCCTTGTGATAATAGATTCTATGTATTTAAAGAGCCTAAGCTTAAAGAAGCCTGGTTTGTGACAGGAATGACTTTACTCGAGGATGAGGACGGTGACGCTCCTGTTAAGGTGGGCCCATTTTATTCTGAGGCTGAAGCAAATTGTGAAGCGTTTAGTATGAGGAACGAGCTCACGCTTGCCGGTCAGCATTGGTATTTCAATCTTAATGTTATATCCGAGGAGGTTTTAGTCGTATGAACGAATTAAAAGAACCGTTTGTAATTCATAATGCCCGGGAGCATAACGCCCCGGAGCTTAAGCCGGGCTATGAGCTCGAGCTTACTTTAAGCGGGCCCGAGGCGCTTATCCTCGAGGAAGCTCTTAATGATATTATTCAGCGCCACATTTTTAATGTAGAGCGTTATACAAAGGTTGGCTGTCCAAATGACGCTAATATTTTAGCTCAAAAGACGGAAATTTTAATAACCATTTGTTCTAATTTATCAAAAAGAAGGTGTGAAAAAAATGGAAATAATTAACATTATCAAAGATTTCATGATGAATTTTCAGCATCTTGATATCGAGGTGCATATGACTCAAGAAATCGAGCACGCTGGTGAAAATTTTGGAAATATATTTATCGAGCTTGAAAATGTTATTTACATTTATCTCGAGTATTTCGATTCCAAATATTTTATAAGAGGATGCTCGCTCATAGATAGAATTATAACTCCGCTTGGTCAATCATCTGACCTGCAAGAAGCTTTGACTATTGCAAAAGATTTCATATCAGAATATTTTGAATGCCCGGGAGAAAATAACGATGCCTGATTATATACCATTTTTAGATCTTGAGGACCTAGTTCTTAAAACATTGAAGTCCGAAGAACAGGAGCTGAATTGTGGCGCATGCCCAGAGCGTGAATATTGTATCTCGGGTGAGCCTGTTGCTATTCCCTGCCCTGCACACGATAATCAAGGAGGAGAAAATGACCCTAATAGCTAAAATTTTAATATCTGTCACTTTAGTGCTATTGTTCGGTACGATTGTTTATTTAAAAGCAAAAATTCACCAGCTTAACCATCAGCTTGATTATTTTTCGGAGCAAGGCTTTGAAAAGCTCATATTTGATTATTATTCTCAAAAGCGGAATGGTGGTGGTTCTGATGAAAGCGATTAAAATATGCGCCGACGGTAGCCTTCATGTAATAAATATCAAGCCGAGCTTTGATAAAATTCGAGAGATTATAGGCGGTCCTGTTGATACCGTGCGACTCTTCTCTGGTCTTATGACTTACATAAAAAGGACTCCGTTAGAGAGCGATAAATACAATAAAGCAGTTCACGGTGTAAAAGGCGATGTTCTTATAACCGGGGGACATGGCTCATATATAATGGAGCTCACAGATGAACAAATAGAAAATATAAAAGCGTTATTTAAGGGAGCTTGAAATATGAAAATTCAAGTAGGCTTTTATGCACCAAGAACTCCTGACGGTAGCTTTGAAAGTAGCATCCCTATTCATCATGAGATCGATGAGGCATGCTGCATCAAGACTCTTATAAGTAACGAAGGAGAGGAGCGCCGAGTGTTCTCTCCCTTCCCTGACGAGCTTGATGACATTCTTTGTGAAAAAATAATAGCTCTAAAAGCATTAGAGCGGAAAGGAAAACGAAATGGCAAGACAAGAAAACAATAAGTCTGAGCAGGTTGTGCCAGTTGTCGTTCAGACGGAGCCGGAGCTCCCTGAGGAGCTTAGATTCATATGTGCTTTGTGTGCTGTTGCACAAAACAAAAAGAACACTAAGGCCGAATGCTCTGAGCTTCGCATCAAGGGTGTGTATTGTGACAAGCTTGAGCGACTTCGAGCTAAGATCCTTACTCTTGATCGTGAAAACGAAAATCACCGGAAATATATAAAAGCCTTTATGAAGAAGCCTTATTATACCGAGGATGAAATGAAGGAGCTTTACAATAACACTTTTGAAACCAAGACTCCTATGAGCTTTGAGGAGTTCCTTGATTATTGCCGAATTTTCGGCTTTGTTATCGTATGAAACTGCACGAGTTTATCCCATTACTTCGTTTTGATGTTCAAATATATATTGAGATTAAAAACCACGCTTTAAAGCCGAGTTATACCGGCAAGTCCTGTGATTTTAATAAATGGCAATTTCATGGAGCGTTTTATGATGCCAGGATAATTAATATCTATTTTGAGCTCAAGGGCAAGGTGCTTGTTATTGAAGCTGTGGAAGATTAGGAGGACCTATGAAGGTACGACAAGTAAGAATTATCGAGAAAAAGGATTTTCTCAATCATTTTGGGACATTTCAATCGATAATCAACGAAGAACTCGTGGAGCTTACCAAGGATCCCGAGGTGTCAGAGGTTAAGATTGAATTCGCAACAGACTGTTGCTGTGTAATTTCTTATACAATTCTCGTCGATGAGGAGAATCTATGATTTCTCAAAGTGAATAAAATGGATCTGTTTTATTCATTTTTGTGAATAAATATTTTTCAACAATGCGTGGAAAACTTTGCGAAAAATCGTTAAAAACCACGTAAAAGGGCGGATTTGTAGCACGCCCACAGCATAAGGAGGGGTAAAAATGCATTGGAAGTAGTTCTCAAGCGAAATAAATCGCAAAAATAAAATGTCGCCAAAATGGCTTTTGGGGACAAAAAGTGTAAAGGTGGTGGCTAATTGTTTTTACACTCTGTTGAGAGGTCAAAAATATTCACCGAATTTTCACCTGAGGAGCAGGAGAAATATTTCGGTATAAAGGGCAAAAAGGTTAGCTATCATATCGACACGCTATATTATGCGGTGCATTTGGCTGACGACGAAACAGATAATGAATCTGCAGGCATTAACAATCTAATTCGTTGTCTTGCTGATTTGAAGGAAAAAAAGCAAGCTAATCCGGAAAGCGAGCTTGACTTTTGCGGTCTGACCGTTGCCCCTACAAGTTTTTCAATATATCAATATCACATTCTTCTTAAAGAAAATTTTGATATTTTTATTGCGAAAAACATTCCTAATAATGATACGCCGAGAGTCTGTGTGCAGCTTCGATCTCGCATGCTCGTGCTCGATGGCGTTTCTAAAGCGATTGAAAAATCGTTTGAATATGTTCAAATAATGCTTGATACTTTCGGTCTTGCAATAAAAAAGGTTATAGAAAATCGTATTGACTACGCTTTTCATACAAATTTAATTCAAAGCTCGATTGAGTACTTCTCTGATGATTATCTTATTGAGCATCTCAAAAGCAAGCTTAGGTTATTTCATAAAATCGGTAATATATCCGATACGGTTGAAATTAATACCTTTCAGCTTGGCGATCGAGGCTCAAATAATGTATTCTTTAGAGCATATAACAAAACTCGAGAGGTTATAGAAAAAAATTACAAAGCCTTTTTCTTCGATATTTGGCTGAAGGACAAGCTTATAAGTGAATATGATTTTTTTGTGTTGAATGTGGCGTTTGAAAATCGCTCATTTACCACTGGTCTTCTCCTTGGGAGAATGAAATGGTATCTTCTTTATGGAAAAGACGAACAATTAAAGGACGAGCTTAAAAAGCTCATAGAATCTTGCTATGTAAATGCTGATAACGCCCCTCAAATTGAAAAAAAGCTGAAGGGTCTTTTACCTGATATAACGATAATAATGAATATAGAGTTTCAAACGAAGCGGCGTTTTTATGTATCATGCGAGAATTTTATAGATGAGATAATCTTTAATTATGAAGGCAAGCCGGAGCTTAGCCGATTGTATAAGGTTTTAAGCTGTCAGCGTGAAATCTGTGATTATTTAACCACAAATACGGTTTCCTTTGTTGAAAACAAGGGAAAACGGTCCGAGAAAATGACGGATTGGTGGAAAAGGATAAATTCCTGTAAAATTAAATATACTCACAAGGCGGTACTTGACCTTTATCGAGAGTACGATCGACACGCTGATTTGAGGCGTTCAGTTCGTAGATTAAAGAGCTGCATCGCTCAGTTTAATATCTTACATAGAAATAGCTTAGAGCCAAGCACATTTGTTGCCGATGTGTCTGATGTACTTGCTTATTTCAATGATAATGATTTTTATGGCTTTGCAACTTCTCCTGGTGGATTACCTCCAGCCTTTATAGATCAAGAATATCCTGAAATTCAAGCTCGAAAGACTCGTCAATATATAGGAATTATAAAAACAGAAAACGGAAATGAAAAAATAGAAGAAGGAAAAATAAAAATGAAAGTTATTGTAAAAAAAGCTGAACTCAGAGAAGGAACCTCTAAAACCACAAATCAACCATATCGCTTTACATCTGCTCTCGTTCTTTTTGACGATGGCGTGACCGCTGATACTCTCACTATTGATGAAAAGGTTTGCGATCCAAAGCGAATTAAGGACGGAATGAGAGCTGAGATGTATCTCTCCCCCGACAAGAAGCGTGTTCTTATATTCGAGCCCATCGAATCAAGCTCAGGCGAGCAGCCTTCCGATAATTCAGCATCAAATAAAACCGGAGGCTCCTCCGGGAATAAATAAGGAGGCCTATTATGGCAAAAAGAAATTATAATCGCACTAAAAAAGGTTCTTACAAAAGAAAAAACAATAAAAAGAGCAAGTACTCAAAACTTGAAAAGCTTGCGTATGATCTCGGAAGAATCGATAGAGGTCGTTCAGGCGATACTTTGGTAAATGATTCTTATAAAAAAGGTTTGGCAAATCCACCCGAAAAGCAACCTAAAAAGAAACTTTATTAATCAAGGAGATTTAAGTCATGCGTACTATAAAGAAAATCGGCATAATTCTTGCCTGTGTAGCACTTTTAGCTGCACTTGTCGCTCTCATTGGCGTAGCTACTGAAGGCTTTACTTCGTTTAAAAATGCTTCGATTAGAGAGCCTAATCCCGATAACCTTATTACTCTCGATAATTACAAGGTGGTTGAAATTGAGGACGATAAGGAAACCGGATATACTATCGCTATCAATGATGATGGCGTAATCACCATTAAGGGTGAAAATGAAGCTGAAGAGGCTGTTAAGATTGCCGTTCAGGATGTAGTCCTTGAGGCTGATAAGGAATATACTCTCTCAAGCGGAGCTAAGACAAGCAATAAGACTTATTTTGTAACAGTTGAAAATGCTGACGGATCTGTCGAGTTTGAGGAGGAAACCTTTGAGGTTGAAACAGCCGGTACATATACCGTCTATATCACTATTAAAGGTGAAACCGAAATCAATGAAACCTTTGAGCTTGTTCTCATTGAGGGCGATAAGGCTGGTAGCTTCTACACAGTGAAATAATAAATCAATCAAAAGCGGAAGCGTCTGCTTCCGCTTTTGTAAGATATAAGATAGGAGTAGAAAATGAAAAAGAAAATTTTATGTTTAATCTTCACTTTCCTTTTTCTGTTCTCATGCTTCCCTTTGTCAGTTTTTGCTGAAGAAAAATCGGTTGCAAGCTCAGCATCAGCGGAGCTAACAGCCACCGACCTTTCGAAAACAACAATTGAATACGATTTTAAGTATATATATGCCGGCAGGCTCAAGCTTGAAAATTATCTTGAAAATCCGTTAGATAAAGAGTTGCATCTTATTTCCGCCATGGAGAGCAAGGATGCATCTGGTAATTATGAGCTTTATATCTATATCTATAATCCGTCAAGACAAGCTATAGTCAAGACTTCATTACATAATACGGTTAATATCGCCCAGGGCGATACATCCAATTTTTCAAAGAAGTCTATTGAACTTATAACCATGACGGAAAATAAGAATGTAGAAGCTTCTTTTACTGATGCACTTATTCTTAAATATAGGGTTAATATAGACAAATCGGAAAGCCGAATCTATAAGATAGCGGATATTGAAATTTTAAAACAGGGCGAAGCTTTGCCAAAGTATTTTATCGGAGGTATGGAATATGAGTTTTTCGAGAGTAGCGGCGGATATACAAGCTGTACCTCAAGGGATTTATCGGTGGTGGAAACCGAAACTTTTCATACATACTACCGATTTGAAGCAGATGGAATAAATGAGTATAACGACCTTCGAGCAGTATATTTCCCAGTGCCAAATACATATCTCGATATGTATGGCGGTCACATGGCGTATATTCAAGCGTCGTGGGAGCTTTATGACAGTAATTATATTTTTATCACGGACGATTTGGAGCTCCAAAAGGAATTCAAATCCGTAGTCGGTCTTGGAAATTACAGCTCAAGCTTTAAATACTCTTTGCTTTACAATCAAGCTCATATGACTTCTCTATACGAATTTTTTCACGATTTCTACCTTCATGCGTACCAGGTAGAAAATCTCAAGGAATATCTCTCGGTTGAATACGATGAAAATTATCTTTCATATTATAGCTTGCCCGGTAAGTTTGAATATATAGGAGCTCCTTTGAAAACAAACACGGAAATTCCAATATCTCACTCAATTTATGTTAACGATACATTAACTGTTGGAAAGCTTGCTGTTTATAAAGAATTGGAAAATTATTTTATAGACAAGTGCTCTCCGTCAAGCGATTACACAAGCTATAAAGGTAGCTTTGATAAAACCTTCTATTTTGAAACTACATCGGATTCTATCCCGCAATATGCTCGTTGCTCTTGGTGGCAAGCGGTATTGAATGATTTTCAATATTATAACAAAATGAGCGAGGAGGAGAAAAACACCTTCTATAACTTTGTTAAGATTGATAAGAGCGATATTTTAAGCTTGAGCGATGAGGAGCTTTCAAAAAAATACTATGTATCTATGACTGATATAGCAGAATTTAAGCAAAATATATCAAGCTCGGAATATTCTAATTATACTTGGTTTTTGCTTAGGTATGATACGACCGATTATAAAACCGAAAATGCAATAGCTGTAAATAGCTCTAATGGAGAGGTTGTTGGTAATAGCTATTTAGCACGATATGATATAGTTCACGATTTTGATTTTATCACAATCGCCTTTGGGGAAGCTGACAAGCCTGAAACTTATCATGTATATCCTGTTGGTAATTCTCCAACATCGGCAGTTGTTGCTATATTCAATCCCGAAAAACCTTCTATTGGACTTGACGATTTGCTTCCTGACGATCCATATGCAAAGTTTTTTGAATTTCTCGAAAAGCTTTTAGCGGTTACTCTTGCTCTTGTCGGTATAGTTATCGTTCTTAAAATTGTAGGGATATTTAAGCAGAAAAAAGTAATAAACAATTATTACGGAAAGGAAGGTAAAAAATGAAAAAGAAAATATTAATGTTTTCAATTTGCGTTTTGCTATGCTTGGCTTTTAGTGTTACCTCGTTCGCTGCTACCTATTCGGGGCCAAGCTATGACAGCTCGCACTCCGATAATGGTTGTTGCTGGGCTACCGGCGAAGATGCTCCACATTATGACGAAGGATATGATGATGGATATATTGATGGTTTAACTGAGGGAAAAGGTGAGATTGAGTCACAGCTTGAAAGCGCTCGCCATGAAGCTGCATCAGAGGCTCTTGAGAGCTTTAAGCAATCAACCGAGTATGCTAACGCTATGAATGAAGCATATAATAACGGCGCAGCTGAATATAAAAGCTCGGACGAGTACCAAAGCGAAATGCAAAGTCAATTTAATGCTGGAGTATCCGATGGATACGATGCAGGCTATGAAGAAGGTGCCGATGCGATGTATAACAAGGGCGTAGCCGATGGTTATGCAAGCTTTAAGGCATCTGATGAATACATAAATACACTAAAGACAAATTACCAGGGCGGATATTCCTCCGGATATGAGGATGGACATGATGATGGATATAGTGCAGGAGAAAATACATATAATCCTGCTGCTATAATTGGTCTTGTATTTGCTCTCTTTGGAGCATTTGCTCTTTATATTGTAATAAATAAGAAGGCTACTAAAAAGCGTTCTAAATAAGGAGAAAAATAATGAAAAGAAAATTTAAAATTTTAATAATGGCGATAAGTATAGTCGCTATGTTGTTTGCATTTACAGTCACTTCGAATGCTGCGGTCGGTGAATCGCAAGACTATCAAATTTATTATGATTTCAGCGAAAATTTAGATTTTAATGAAACTTTCTTTGAGGAAGTAGCTATTGACTATGATAATAATAAGACACTTCATTTTTTGCTTATTCAAGGTTCCTCTGATGGTTTTATAGTTGATCCTTCTGTTCTTAGAGATTTTTGCAATTTTAATAACATATCAAATTATGATGAATTTGTGAATTATTTAAGAGATTGTTATTTGGAAAAAATCTATGATGAAAGCGGTGAGCTTATCGGTTATAAAAATCCTGAGTTAGCCGAAAGATATTACGGTTTTATCGAAGAAGGGCTTGCTGGTGCAGAGTTTGATGATTATTTCCTTGAAGCTCTTAATTATTCTAAAATAACGCAAGAAGATGTTAATGAAGCTATTGCAAAGGCGCTTAAGGAAGGAAATTTAAATCCTAACAACTATTTAGTATATATTCCTTCCGACGCTACAGTTGCGGATGTGGCTGAAGGTACCGAAGAGTCTTTTGTGGCCCAAGAACTTGTTGAAGGCTCGTTTTCATATTTTATTGTATATTTAAACGGCGGTCATATGGAAAAAATTGTTGTAGCAAATGCTTTGGAATTTCAAGAATTCTGCAAGAAGCATGAAATAACAGATCTTGGTTCTTTAATGACAAAAGTTTCAGAGCTGCAGGAAATTGTAACATACGACAACTATGAGGCTTACGAATGGCTAAATTCGCTTTCTGTTTGGTCCGAAAGTTTGTTTGATTTCTTCTATAATTATGATCCATTGACGCAAGAGGAATACGAGGCTGAGCTTAATGCCGAAAAGCTTGCCGGCGCTGAGGAATACAAGTCCTCTGAGGAATATATTAATACAATTAATCTTGCCAAAGAGTCTGGAATTGATGAATATAAGGCATCTGATGAATATGCTTCCCTTCTCAATTCAAAATATAACGAAGGACACATTTCTGGAACAGCTGCAGGCATTACAGCATATAAGTCTTCTACAGAATATAAGAAGGCTTTATCGGCAGAGTACGACGAAGGATATGATTCAGGTTTTGAAGATGGAGAAAATACTTTTGACTTTGCTCCATTGATTGTTGGAATAGTCTTTTTAGGAGCTATAGCGATAACTCTTGTGTTTATTAATAAAAAACGCAAAAAGAAGTACCGTCGTTAATTAATATAAAGCGGATGCTTCGGTGTCCGCTTTATTTAGGAGTGTGAGAAATGAAAAAGAAAATCACAATATTTGTAATCGTATTAATATCTTTATATGTCCTTGGATATCCGCTGTTTATATTGTTGGAGGCTCTATGATAAAAATAAAGGAGTTTTTCAATTCTCATCAAAGACTTGTATTTAATATATGTTCCGGTTTAATTTTGATATCTTCGCTTTTACTAACCATATTTCATTACGAGTTCATTGTGAAATATTTTCTCCTGGTATTCAAGAAGCTGTTGAAATCTGCAAGCTTCTGGATAAGAAACTTTGGAGAGATGCTACATATAATAGATGAAAAGCCCATTCCACCTGGCGAGGTTATTGCAAGCGGGATAGTAAATAATATTGATGTGAGCTTTATAGATTATCTTAATATAGATATCGAGCTTCTTACATATAAATTTACTCACCTTTGGGAAGGAATGAAGCAAGGCTCTAATTTTTTACTATACAATGTATATTTTATGTTTTATAGTCTTTTTGTAGCTCTTTATGGTTTGACAGCTTATATTATATGGGAGATAATTAAAATAATTCTTGAGATTATGCTCATGTCGCCAGCGGAGCATCCGGGAGAAGCTACGACATCATTGAAAATTTTTAAAAAATATGTAGTGCAGCCTGTTTTGAAAGCTATTAAGGCTATATATATTTTCTTTTTAGAATTTTTCGATAAGTGGTATTATAAGCTACCGTTTATATTGATTTGGTTGTTTAACTTTAACTTAATCAATGCTGCAGGCGAATTTATAAGCTTTTATTTTGTGTGGCCTTTTTCTCCAAGCATTTTTGGAATTTTAAATGTAATCGTTACGATGATTATAGATTTTATAATCATGCTTGGCACAGCTCCTTGGCCCGTGTGGGTCGTTCTGTTTTGGTGGTTTTTCTCGAGCTGGAGGAAGAAATACGCATATAAAAAGTTAAACCATCAGGAATGTAGGAATATGGGTTTTATAAAGGAGTCTAGCAAGGATTGGATTATAATCGCTCCCATCAGGACCGGTAAGGATCTTATAATGACCTATTGTTCTCTTTTAGTGGATAAAATATTTCACCGTGATTCCTACGAGAGTTTGTTTAAATTTAAAAGAATGTTCCCGGATTTCCCTTTTTGGAAATTCGAGCGTGACCTCGATGAGAAAATAAGCTCACGAAAAATAAAAGGGCCTTTTTCAGCCGAAGATTATGTGCTCGAGCTCAGAGCCATATATGTTGAGATGGATAAAAATCCCGATTATTTTTACGGATATGAAGGAAGGATGTGCTTCAACGATTCATATAAGTATGTTGACATATTCGATGTCCTCGTGGAGTTCTCTAAGTGTTATTTTGTTTACTCTCTGGGGAAAACATATATTCAATCGACAATGCCTATCCGAACAGATATAAAGCTCGAGTCTATTGGCAATTTTCCAAAATGGGACGATGATCTTCTCGGCAGGACGCCGGATGACTTTGATGAGTATAGCCGATATTGTAGGAATTTAGACTACGATTCCCTTCGATATGGCACTCATGAGGACGAGGATAACGGAAATATCGGCTCTTTTGAATTTGGAATAAATGTATATGGAGAATTTGACAAAGAGCGAGGAAACCAGGTTACAAATTCCCATATGCGATACGATGATCCTGAATGCAATCCATTGAATGATGGAATGGAAATCGGAATGAAAACGCTTGGACATGCAAGCACATATGATTTTAAAACTTATTATATGAGCTTTGCAAATACTCAGCGACCATCTTCGCTCATGGCGAACGATCTCGAGCTTCGTGATAAAATGGTTATCGGAAAAGTTGATAAGGGGAAGCTTGCTCTTCCTTTGTATATAGAAAACCTTCTTATCAATCCTCTTATTGATTTCTTCCAGGAATTTGACTTGGATTTGAGCTTCTTCGGAAAAGAAGCTTTTACGCTACCCACATATATCTTAAATCATATTTTTTCAGCTATTTTTACCTATGATTATAGAATTAAAAATTCTTATTGTTATGATTCTTATACTCTTTTTTACGAAAGAGCCGGAAGGCATGACAAGGGAGAGAATGTTTATATAATGGATGTGCCCTGGAAAATTGCTCATAACAACCGTTATCCAACAGACTATTTAAACCCATTTTTCAAAGAGCTTAATAAGTCATCCTCGAGAGGAATTCTCGACCAAGAAGAATTTGAGGGAAAACGCCCAACGGATGCGGAATTTGAAAAGCAACACAGTAGATTGTATAAGGATTTCTCGAAAAATTATAGAAGGAAAAAATAAAAAAGAGGGCGCTCCCTCTTTATATTTGGGAACCGTCCTCAAATTTGAATGTTATATTGCATTCTATTCCAAGAGCTTTAGCAATTTCTTTGATTTCTTTTTCGCTAAAATTATCTCTTGACATTTTATTTGAAAGATTTTGTCTGCTCGAGCCTATAAGCTCCGCAAGGTCTGATAGTGTAAGATTTTTTCTTTTGAGAATTATTTTTATTTTTTCTCCAACAGTTAGCATATTATCATCTCCTTTTTTATAATTATACATTAAAAAGTTTTATTTGTCAATTATAAATAAAAAAATACATTAAAAAGTTTACAAAAATTACACAAAACTATTGACAAATAACACTAAATAGTGTATAATATATATGTAAGGTGCAAGTGAGAACGCACTTGCTAAGAAAGGAAGTGAGGAAATGAACGACGGTATGACAAATGCGGAATTTAACGCATTTTTGGAAACTATCGCAAGACTTATAGAGTCTAAAGCGACTTCAATCCAAGATGCAGCAACAATCGTTAGAGAAGCAAAAATCTAATAAAAAGAAAATGTGAGTGACAACGCCAGGAAGCAAATCACTCACAAAAGCTAAGTGCCTTGGGGAGAACCTTACCTCCCCTTGACATTATTATTATATCACAGTAAGGTAAAAAAATCAATAGTAAAATTAAGGAGTAATTAAAATGATAAAAATTCGCATAACAGGAACGCCAAAGGAAGTAGAAAAAACAGTTAAAGAGCTTTCGCTTTCCTCGAGTTTTGAGGTGCTTTATGTATCAAAGCCTTATAAACAAAATAGAAAATCAAATATGAATTCATATGAAGCGGTTTATATGGATTGCGAGATTAAGGAGGATTTAAAATAATGGAATTGATTAAAAAATTCGTTATTGAATCGATTCGTGATATTGACGAAATTCTTGTTAAACATGCTGGTTGTGTTAATGATGATATTCGAAAAAAACTTGAAATTTCTCGTGATACTTACAAGATAGTTTTGAAAAAAATATTAGAGTTTTCGGCTTTATAATAATAAAAATTGCTCAAACAAAAAACGAAAAAGCAAGCCTTCTAAAGCGGTTCAGCGTGGAAGGCTTGCTTTTTTGTTTGAATTTTTAAAATGGCTACCGTTTAAAATAATACAATTAAAATAATATTTTAGCCCATCCAAAGTAACGATGACAAGGGGAAGGTTTAAAAAATTTTCAAAATTCACTTGTTAATTTTTAAAATATTTTGAAAGCCCCTTTTCAGAAGTGCGAATTACTACTCACGCTCTTGTCCCGAAGGGGATGAACGAGTTCGTCCCCTTACGCCTAACGGCGAGCGACATTTAAAAGTTTTACTCAATTTTTTACAAAAAATTGCCTAAACGGAGTGGTTAATCGTAAACTAATTTTCAAAACAAAAAAGCAAGGACTATTCCCTGCTTTTAAGCATCCCGAACGAGTTGGTGTTCGAGAATATAATGATTTGGCTCTCCGGACAGGGCTTGAACCTGTGACATCATGATTAACAGTCATGCGCTCTACCGACTGAGCTACCGAAGAATATTAGTTTTAGATATATTAGAGAGCATGCGAGCGTGCAAATGAGATAAACTCAAATGCTTGCTCCGCCTCTATTTACGGGCACGAAAAACTTGGATAAGGTAGAAACAAATATATG
>JAZNJK010000204.1:0-4899 GCA_045578005.1 Eubacteriales bacterium
GGTTGCCAGTGCATGCTCCTTTAACGATACGATAGATAGCCCATGCAATATCGAGAACAGGAAGTGCGAGAAGGATTTTAACAATCTTAGGAAGGTTGTCAAATGCTTTGATAAGTTCCATAATATTTCTCCTTTCGAAAATTAAATGAGAAAAATCTCAACGATATTCTCAATGGTATTATATCATCAAACGATGAAAAAATCAACCTCTTTTATACTATTTTTCAAACTTTTTGAAAAATTTAAAGGTAAGTGGCCATACTACCGCCGCAAAAATAACGATGATAGCATATCTAACCACTCTTTCCACCATAGCGGGAAGGAAAAGAAGAAGTAGTGGCTTTAAAAGTGTTTTAATGCCGATAACAATCGCAAGACCAAGGACACACTTGATAAGTTGTGTTGTCCATTTTCCTGAAACATCAAAGTTTACATACTTTTTCTCAATAGGATAAGCAATTAAAAATCCGCCTGTCGCACCGAGTAAAGTGCAAGCGTTTTTAAGTCCTGATTCGTAGTTGTGTGGGTCAAGGTCAGATGGGAATGGGAAGAAAAGAACGAAGAACAAAAACGCAAGGGAAAGTAAGAACATACCGCCAAAGAAGTAGAACATAATAACGGGCTTTTCATCAGCCTTGTCAAAAATCGGCTTAATAAGGAAAATAAGCGCAAGTGCAACACCGATAGAAACAAGCACATCAAGTGGCGTATGCACACCGAGATACATTCTTGAAAGTGGAACAAGCACACAAATAACAATGCAAACAATTCTCACCCATTTTTTGTTGAAAATATAAGCGAGCGCACCGAATGTGCCAACCGAGTTTTGCGTGTGACCGCTTGGGAAAGAGTAGCCGGTCGCTTCCGCCCTTGCACTTTCAACAATGGTAAATGACGGGTCTTTTACCCACGGACGCGGAATGCGAAACGCAAGTTTCAAAAATTGATTTACAACAGTGCCAACAAATCCGACACTTAAAATGTAGTAGCCGTGCTTTTTGGAAAAACACCAAAAAATGATAATAGCCACCGCCATAAATGCCGTTTCCTCACCGAGTTTTGTAATAAGTGAGAAAATAAAATCAAATACAGGATTTCTGATTTTTTCGAGTAATCTTAAAAATTCCATAACATCACCTCATATAAATTGTATAATAAAAATGCCAAAAAGTCAAGTAAAGTATTGACAAAAACGCAAAAACCCACTAAAATTAATGTAGACTTGAAAAGAAAAGGAGAAAGAGTATGTCAAAATGGATGTGGCTCGATACAAATATCTTTAACGAATATAACGAAAAAGACGGAAAATTTGCCCGTGTCGAGTTTGTTAATGAATATGAAATCCCAAAAGGCTCAAAATATAAAATCCACACCTGTGCCGACGCAAGATATGAACTTTTCGTAAACGGTAAATTCATAGGTAGAGGACCCGTTTCCGCAGGCGGAGATTTTCTTTATCCCAAAATGATAAATGCCTACTACGATGAGTTCGACCTAATATCAAACGGTAAGGTTGAAATAAAAGCCATCGTAACATCAAAATCCCTTGCCCTGTGTGAGTATTCCTTTGGACAAAGCGGATTTTATTTCGAAATATTTGACGCAAACGGCAAACGCATATCCCCCGCTAAAAAGTGGTGCGCCCACCCAATTTCTTCTTTTGTCGAATGGAATTTGACCGACTATACTCGTCCCCCTTTCGCCTTTGCGACTTGCAAAAAAGTAGAGGATATTTATAACGCTGTTCCGTCACCAATTTCGCATCTTGAAGAAAAGGTGATAGAACCTCAAAAAATGGATAAAATCGACCTAAATTCAAACACAGGTCGCATAGTTTTTGATAAAATCTATTCCGCATACCCCGTAATTTCAATAAAAACCGACGGAGAAGTTAAGGTAAATATCAAATGCGAGGAAATCGACGGAGTTGGTGTTTACTGTGAGTCCGTTATCGTTTCAAACGACACAACTCACATCTGCCACCGCCTTCGCAGTGTAGGTCAAATTGTCCTCAACCTTGAAAATGTGAGCGCAAAAAATGCGGAAATTGACAACGCAAAAATCATATATAGCGCATACCCTGTGAAAAACGAGGCTACTTTTTCCTGTGATGATGAGTTGCTTGGCGACATATACAACCTTTCTATGCACACACTCAAAATTTGCCGTCGTGATATTCACCTTGACTCACCGCACCATCAAGAGTTTCTTGCGTGCACAGGCGACTACTTTATCCAAGCACTAATGGAGTATTATAACATTTGTGACCCGTCGCTTACTCGTTTCGATATCGTTCGCACTGCCAAAATGCTTGAAATCCAAGACGGACGCATTTTCCACACTACATATAACCTCATTTTTGCCGAATGGCTCTATGATTACTATATGCACACAGCCGACCTTTCCCTCGTTTGTGAGTGTAAAAATGCCCTTGAAAAAATGCTTAACCGTTTCGATACCTATATGGGCGAAAACGGTCTTATTGAAAAAGCACCAAACTATATGTTCGTTGATTGGATTTTGATGGACGAAAACGGCAACCACACCGACCCGACCAATATGATGTCGCACGGCAACTTCGAGGGATTTAGCCTTCACCACCCACCAAAAGCCCTCGGTCAAAGTGTGCTTTGTATGTTCTATTATAGAGCGCTTCTTAAATCATCGGACCTTTTTACCATTCTTGGCGATGAAAAAAGTGCCGATAAGTGTCTAAAAAAGGCTCAAAATCTCAAAAATAGCATAAATGCGCATCTCTTTGATAGTGAGCGCGGACTTTACCTTGGCGGACTTAATACCGATGATATGACCGAGCCAAATGAGTGGATGCCCAAAAACACTAAAAATCGTTTCTATCTAAAACAGGCAAACACTCTTGCCGTCCTTTACGGAATTGCTCCCGAGGATAAGGCAAAGGATATTTTAACTTATGTTATAACCGACCTTAAAAAAGAGGAGATGCAACCGTATTTCTACCACTTCCTTTTTGAGGCGCTTATTAAAATGGATATGTTCGACCCACACGGAATGGACCTTATCCGTAGATATGAGTCCCTTCTTAAAAAGTGCGATAAAGGTCTTTGTGAGGCGTGGGAAATGTTCCCCTCGGATTGCTCGCACGCATGGGGTGGCACCCCTGCCTATATTCTAAAAAAGGCAATTAGCGGTTTTGAAATTATCGAGCCCGGATTTAAAAAGGTTAAAATCCGCCCATGGATTTTCGACCTCGATTTTGTCTACATCGGCATTCCAACCCCATATGGCGAAATAGAAATCCGCATAAACGAAAACGGATTTATGTGTTCTGCCCCCGATGAAATCCAAGTAGAAAGCGAGAATTATAAAAGATGATAAAAGTAACAGGTTTTACAAAAGAAAATTCCACCGAGGCAATTGAAGTATGGAATAGTGTTGTCGAGGACGGTCGCGCTTTCCCGCAAGAAATACCTTTTACATATGATGAGGGAGTAGCCTTTTTTAAGGGTCAAACCTTCACAGGTGTCGCCTACGATGATGAAACGGGCGAGGTTGTCGGTGTTTACATCTTACACCCCAATTTTGTCGGTAGATGTTCACATATTTGTAACACGAGTTATGCGGTGAAAAAAGGCAAAAGAGGTCTTGGCATCGGCAAACTCATCGTTACTCACAGTATGGAAAAGGCAAGGGAGAGTGGCTTTAAAATCTTGCAGTTAAACGCAGTTATCGCCTCAAATACCCCAGCCCTTAACCTCTATAAAAAACTCGGTCTTATTCCCCTCGGTCCTATCAAGGACGCATTCCGCAATAAAGATGGCGAATACGAGGATATAATCCCACACTATATTAATCTCTAAGAGGAAAAAATGGACATTGTCGCACAAGTAATCGGCATTTTAGGAATGATAGCCAACATTCTTTCATTCCAACAAAAGAGCCAAAAGGGAGTAATCGCATTTCAATTTTTCGGCTCGCTTCTTTTCTCAATAAACTTTTTTATGCTCGGCGCATATGTTGGCTCAATGCTCAACCTAATCGGCATAATAAGGGCGCTCGTTTTCTACTTCAAGGAAAAGACTCACGCACATCATATTGCGTACCTCTTTGGTTTTTCCGCCCTCTTTATTTGCGCATATGTGTTGACTTTCACCGTTTTCGGCACAGAGCCAAGCGCAAAAAATCTTATAATTGAAGTTTTGCCTGTTGTCGCAATGATAGTGGCAACAGTGGCATTTCGTTCCAAAAATGCGGGGGACATAAGAAAATTCGGACTTGTCTACTCACCAATGTGGCTCGCCTATAACCTCTTTAATCTCTCAATCGGTGCAATCGGTTGCGAAGTTTTAAACCTCGCCTCGATAATTATCGGTATGATAAGACTTGATAAGTCCAAAAAGGATAACAAAACTGAATAATCATCTCTTTGCTCCGCATTTGTGAGCACCATTAAGAATTCAAAAAACCGCCACATGTGGCGGTTTTTTGTTATATTTCTTTTTTAGTGAAGAATTTTTTAAGCACTACAACCATAACGGCAAGAGTAATCGGGAATATCATAGAGAACAAAAATCCCGCTTTTAATTCACCGCCAAACGCATCGGAAACAAATCCCGCAACACAAGGACCGCTAAGGCAACCAAGGTCACCTGCAAACGCAAGCATACCGAACAGTGGCACACCGCCTTTTGGCATTCGTTTCATAGCGATACTGTAAGAGCCTGGCCAAAGCATACCGCAACCGATACCGCAAATCGCACAACCGATAAGCGAAATTATCGGAATAGGAGAGAATACAATCATAAGATACGAAACTATGCAAATGCACGACGAAACGAGAATTCCGTTTTCAAGGTTGATTTTGTCCGCCATCTTTGCGTAAAACACTCTTGCACTACCCATTGTGATAGCGAATAGACAAGG
>JAZNJK010000205.1:0-4834 GCA_045578005.1 Eubacteriales bacterium
CTGCCCCAATCGAAACACCCTCAATGTTGCCAAGCCCCAATTTTGCAAGACCGTCAACTTTGAAAAATGGCGATTTAGCGATACTTGACAGCGTATTTGCCCCAAAATCGCCAAAATCCGACGCATCGGGGAGTGCGCCTATTCCAAAACTGTCAAGGACAATTAAAAATACTCGTTTTGTCATAATATTCTTTCAAATTTAATAAAATCAAAGTCTTATCGCTGTTTCAAGCGCAAGAATAATCATATCGTTAAATGAAGTTTGCCTTTCTTCGGCAGTTGTCGCCTCACCTGTTAGAAGATGGTCGGAAACTGTGCAAATTGCAAGCGCACCTTTGTCGTGACGACAAGCATTCATATAAAGCCCTGCCGCTTCCATTTCAACCGCCAAAACACCCATCTTAGCCCATTTTGCGCTTGATGTGTCCGAAGGAGCAACCCCCTCGAAATCACCATAAAACACATCGGAAGAAACAAGGTTGCCAACATGGTAGGAAAGTTTCATTTCTTCACATAAATCGGCACAAATTTTAAGAAGTTTATAACTTGCAATCGGTGCAAATGTGCCACCGAGTCTAAAATTACTTGCATAATTTGAGTCCGTGCAAGCACCTTGACCGATAACGATGTCACGCACACGCACGCTCTCTTGCATTCCCCCTGCCGAGCCTACACGAATAATATTCTCAACACCGAAAATCGTGTATAATTCGTGTGAGTAAATTCCTATCGACGGAATACCCATACCACTCGCCATTACCGAAACCGAAACACCCTTATATGTGCCTGTGTAACCTTGAACACCGCGCACATTGTTTACAAGTCGTGCATTTTCAAGAAAGTTTTCCGCAATATATTTCGCTCTCAATGGGTCCCCCGGCATAAGCACGGTTTTGGCAAAATCGTCAGGAGTTGCGTTTATATGTGGAGTAGGATAAAGTGCCATTAATAGCCACCCCCTTGTTCGTTTTTGAGAATTTTAACAAGTCTTGAAGTGCCAAGTCGTGACGCACCGAGTTCAATGAAATCACGCGCGTCATCAAACGATGAAATACCACCCGCCGCCTTTATTTTAACATTAGGGCCGATATTTTGTGAGAACAAAATTATATCTTCACGAGTTGCACCACCGCTTGAAAATCCTGTTGATGTCTTTATAAAGTCCGCTCTTGCCTCGGTAACGATTTCACACATGCGCTTTTTCTCGTCCTCGGTCAAAAGACAGGTTTCGATGATAACTTTCAAAATTCGGCTTCTTGATACATATCTTTGAGCCTTTAATTCGTCGAGAAGTTTAGAGTATTTTCTCTCTTTCAAAAGACCTATATTTATAACGGTGTCAATTTCGTCAGCACCGTGTTTTATAGCGTCTTCGATTTCAAAACACTTTGTCTTTGCAGTGCTGTATCCGTTGGGAAAGCCGACAACTGTGCAAATCTTTGTCCGTTGTTGAGTGTAATCACTTGCCATTTCAACAAATGACGGTGGAATGCAAACCGATGCCGTGCCGTATATTATCGCATCATCGCAAGCGCCTTTTATCATATCCCAAGTAGCATCTTGCTTTAATAAAGTGTGGTCAACTGTTGAAAGTATAGATTTTATTTCGTTCATATCCATAAGAATACCCCCTGATGTTCGTTTACATTTATATTTTATCATATTAATAGGAAAAAATCAACTTTTCACAAACAAAAAACCGCATTCACGAATAAAATATGCAAATTTGAACATTTTTTGACAAAAAAGTATTTGATTTTTCAAAATATATATGATATAATACCAAAAGAGAGAATTGACTAATCAACAAAGTCCCCCCCAAAAAACGAGAGGAAACAGTATGACTGAAAATCAAATTCAGGAAAAAGAGCAAAAGCCACTTTCTAAAAAAGAGCAAAAGGCACTTGATAAGGCAAAGAAAGCGGAACTTAAAGCAAAGAAAAAGGCAAATAAGGAGTATGAAAAGGATAAATTCCACCGTGTGCGCGGTATTGCTCCAATGGCGAGAATAGTTCCTTATATAATGGAAAAGAGGAGCGGAGCGCAAAACTTTATTTTTGACAAAATAAATATGCCTAAAATCGACGAGTATATCAAGAAAAAACAGGCACAGGGACTTGCTTATTTCAATATAATGCATGTAATTTTGGCATCGTATATAAGGGCATGCTCACAACGTCCCGCTATCAACCGTTTTATAAGAGGACAAAAGATTTATTCAAGAAAAAAGGTTGAAGTGGCAATGGTTGTTAAAAAGGAAATGTCGCTTGATGCCCCTGATACCATAATCAAGGCAGTCATAGATCCAAGCGCCACTGCTGAGGAAGTTTATGAGCGCTTTAATGCGAAAATTCAGGAATACCGCCAAGCACCAAATAGCGGGTTTGATAAACTCGCAAAAGTGCTTAACTTCATTCCGGGACTCCTTCTTAGATGGACCATAAAATTCCTTAGATTTCTTGACTATTTTGGACTTATTCCAAGATGCCTAACCAAACTTAGCCCATTCCACGCAACAGTATTTATTACATCAATGGGTTCACTCGGTATTCCACCAATAGTTCACCACTTATACGATTTCGGCACACTCCCCACCTTCATCGCATTCGGCTCTCGCCAAAGAGAATTTTTGGTAAACGAGGACGGTAGTGTAACAAGGAACAGTTATGTTGAGGTTACATATAACCTTGATGAGCGTATTTGTGATGGATTTTATTATGCGTCCGCACTCAAACTTATGAGAACATATTTCAAAAAGCCTGAACTTCTTGATGAGCGTCCCGAGGTTTTTGAAGACATAAAATAATCCAACTTAAAAATGTTAAAAACAGAAAAAGCGCCACCCTGTGGCGCTTTTTTAGATGATTTTTGCAAAATTATCGCTTTTTGTAAACTTTAAAAAACGGAATTTTGCTTGAAAAATCCTCGAAAAATCAACAAAAAACTCACATTTTTGCCAAACGAAAAAAGTTCATTTCATTCCTGTTTGATGTAATGTTTAAAAAAATAATTTTTGCAAATACTACTACCAACAAAAAATAAATCTAAAAAAATAAAAAAATCTTGCGCGTAACATTTGACATTTTGCGACGCGTGTGATATACTTAAATATAGTTGGGAGAAAAATGAACGAATTTTTAAAAAATGCGATTGTCGGACAGTCGGGCGGACCAACCTGCGCTATAAATGCTGAACTTTTTGGAGTCATCTCCGAGGCAGTTTCAAATAGGGATAAAATAGGCACACTCTACGGAATGAAAAACGGTATAGAGGGATTTTTGAAGGAAGATTTTGTTAATCTTTTTTCTTTTTGTAGGCTTGATATCTTGCCACCCACGGTAGCGCTAAACCGCATAGACTCACTTACCTATACACCGGGCGCGTTTCTTGGCTCGTGTAGGTATCGTTTGAAAAATCCAACCGATGATGAGTGCGATTTTAAAAGGATTGTTCAAATTCTTAAAAAGTATAATATCGGCTACTTTTTCTACATCGGTGGAAATGATTCAATGGATACCGTCGCAAAACTTTACGACTATACGCGTGTCCATATGCCGAGTCTTAAAGTCGTTGGAATTCCCAAAACGGTAGATAATGACCTTGTGTTAACCGACCACACATCAGGCTATGGCTCATGCGCAAAGTATGTCGCTACATCGGTCCTTGAAATAGCGAAGGACCGTGCATCGTATAACACCCCGTCGCTCACCCTTGTCGAAATTATGGGTAGAGAAACAGGTTGGCTCACGGCATCAAGCGTGCTTGGTGGTGCTGACCTTATTTATCTTCCCGAGTGTGTGTTTTCGATAGGTAAATTCCTTAATGATGTAAAATGCGCACTTGAAAATAAAAATAGCATTGTTGTCGCAGTTAGTGAGGGGATTCGCCTTGAAAACGGTGCAAATCTTTCCGAGTGCGAGGGCGATGATGCGTTTGGAAACCGAAATCTTTTCGGTGCATCGAGAATTCTTTTAAGGCTCACGCAAAATAAGATAAAATGCAAGTGTCGTGCAATTGAACTCAATATTTGCCAACGGTGTGCATCACATATCGCGTCACGCACCGACATTGAGGAAAGCATTCTTGTAGGTAAAATGGCAGTAAAATATGCCCTCGGTGGTGAAAGTGGTTCAATGGTTGCACTCGAAAGGGCGGACGACCCCTATAAAGTAACCACAAAAACCGTGCCTGCACGAGGGGTCGCAAACAAAATAAAATATCTCCCAAAATCCTATATAAATAGCGAAGGAAACGGCGTTACCGCCGAATTTATAAAGTATATAAAACCACTTGTCCGTGGCGAGCATTACCCGAAATATGAGGACGGCACGCCAATTCACTGTGGATTAGATATGAGGTAAGGAAAATGTATAAAATTGGCTTCGACAACGAAAAATACCTTAAAATGCAATCCGAAAAAATAAGAGAAAGGATTGACCGTTTTGGCGGAAAACTCTACCTTGAATTTGGTGGAAAACTCTTCGACGACCACCACGCATCAAGAGTTCTTCCGGGATTTGAACCCGATAGCAAGATTAGAATGCTTGCCGAACTCAAAGATGAAGCAGAGGTTATCATCGCTATAAATGCCACTGATATTGAGAAAAATAAGGTTCGTGGTGATCTTGGAATTACCTACGACCTTGATGTTTTGCGCCTTATTGACGCATTCCGTGGCTTCGGGCTTTATGTCGGTAGCGTAGTTTTGACAAGATATCAACCGTCGTCGGTTGTCGAGGCGTTCAAAACAAAACTTGAAGGACTTGGAATTAAGGTATTCAAACACTTCGATATTGAAAACTACCCCTATGATGTTGAATATGTAGTTAGTGAC
>JAZNJK010000206.1:0-1950 GCA_045578005.1 Eubacteriales bacterium
TCGGCACTCGGTTGGCGGTCCGCACCGCCTTGCCCCCCGAGGCACTCGGGCTAAAATGGTTTGTTAACACGAGGGTTTTTCTCGATGATTTTGATTTTCTTGTCAACAAGTGCAATCATTTTTTTATGTATTCCGTCGATTTTTTCGGAAATGGCACGATTTCGCTCATCGAAAACGCTACACACTTTCCAAAGGTTTTCAAGTTTATTTAACAAAAGAACCAAAGAAGTATCAAGAAAAAATATGACGGTAATATCTTCTGCCCACGCACCGTGATTTGAAAAATACAAATAACCGCAACCGTGCGACATATATTGACTTTCAAGGTATAGCACCTTATAATGTTCGGTTAAGTTTATCGGTTTTTCGGCAAATTTGAGCATAAATTCGCCATATGTTTTTGTAACATAATCTTGGGCAAGTGAGGTTAAAGTTGGAGTTTTCCCCTTTTCATCTATTAAAAATCCGTTCGGTCGGCTAAATGATTTTTTGAATTTTTCGATATCAAGTGTGCTGTTTGGGTGAATATTTTTGAAAACCGAATATGTAGTATTCCAAAAATCCTCGGGAAAATCGAGGGGCATTTCGGGGAAATTTTTGCTGATAGTTTCCTTGTTTATCAAAAAATCGTGGGACTGAGCAAGAGAGCAGGACAAAACCCCTTTTCTAACATCGGGATTGAAGTATACCTTGTCAAAAGAGGCGAGCATTTCGGCAATAACCTTGAATTTGAGTTTCACATTTTCCGAATAACCGAGGAAAGAGTCGGTGTTTATATCATAAATAACACGGGAAAGTTGCACCAAAAATGATTCAATGTATATAAACTCATCATTGTCGTGAAACACACTTGCCAAATCGGTGAGGAGTTTTACTTGCTCTTTTTGAATGTCAAAAAGTTGTCTTGCACACTCTGACGCACCGTATATCAAAGCAGTTTCACTACAAAAATCAAGTTCGGTAAAATTGTGAAGTTCTCTTTTCTCATAGTAAGAGCCAACAAGAGATAACACCCTTGTCATAAAAATCTTTCGAAAATCCTCGCTTGATGGAATAAAACAGTTCGATGAGGGGTGTATCATCATAGAAAGTGTAGCATAGTCAAACTTAAAATCGGGAAGATATTTTTCGATAAGGCTATTGAAATTAAACCGTTTCTTGCAAAGGAAAGGCGCTCTTGTCTTTGCGAATGCCTTAGCGTCCTTTTCGCTGTATCCGTATTTGGAATATACCGAGAGTGCGTCAAGATAGTCTTGGTGCAATTTTTCTTTGTCGGCAATAAACGGCGAATAATACTCGTCGTTTTTATACCATGTGTATTCGAGCAATTTATATTGAACACTAAAAAGTTCTTTGTCCTTGTCCGTTAGGTCTCCCGCATTGTTCATCAGGATAAAAACATAACTTTCAAGAATATTTCTCATATTAAGCGCACTTGTTAAAGCACACGGCTCTTTTTGTAAAAACGACTTCATTAAACTAAGAGCGTTGCTTGTTATGGAAAGGTCCATAGCATCATTAAACTCGGCACGGGCATATTCCTCGTTGTTTGCCTTAGTTAGAAGGCGGTTGTTTATATTTTTTATTCGTGCGTAGTGACTGTTTATAAGTTTATCAAAATCGCTCATCACTTTTGGTGTTTCTTGCCCACGCAAGCAACATTTTTTATATTTTTTACCGCTACCGCAAGGGCAAGCGTCATTTCTTCCTACTTTCATTTCGCACCGCCTTTCTAAAATACATCGTTTTGCCTCGCATTGTCATTCTATCATAAACAACTTGTGATTTCAAGATGAAATTTAGGATTTCAATATCGGTATGTTTGCGTTTTTTGCAAACATATTTTTTTATTTATAGGGTGTTTTGTTATAGTCCTTGATTTTGTGACGCATGAGGGGGGCAGGGGTGGTATAATGTTGTCACAAGGTCGATGCCTGACGGGAATGGAAC
>JAZNJK010000207.1:0-6924 GCA_045578005.1 Eubacteriales bacterium
TTGCTTCGTAGTGGACGGAATAAATTTGTTCTGCACGAAGTCGGAATTCGCCTCCCAAGGCACTTGGGCTCTCGGTTAGCCAACTACATAGTATTCGGGATGCTCGGCTAAAATTCCTGTAAAGAAATACGCATTAATGCCTTGAAATCTAAACTCATCGGTTTTCTTGCCGAGAAGAGAGAAACCAAATTCGGGTTGGAAAATGATGTGTAGATGCCCTGTGCCACTTTGCACAAGGGGATTTTCAAGTAGTGAGCGCACCTCATCAAACCTATTTGCAAGGACCTTAAAACTTTCCTCATATCCACCCGCCCAATATGTAAAGGTGGTCGCAAAGAGCGAACCCGAGGAAAAACCAATTTCAACAACCTCACCCGAATAGAGTTTTTGACAAAGGTCGATAGCCTTTTCAATGCTCGACATATGCTCGTGCGCAAAAGAGCCGTGAACGGTGTATTCAATACCCATGCCAAGACCGTTGTCGCGTTCCTCGATATCAATAAAAATGTGATGGAAGTCGGCATCGCCCTCGTTTTCTTTTTTGTATTCTTTTGGAATTTTAAAATAACCTAAATGATAACCGTCGCTCGTGTAGTAGCAGTCGCCACCTTCAAGTCCCGCATCGGTGATTGCTTTGCCGAAATCTCGATACATTGCCTCACTTTCGGTGGTGATTTTGTGCATAGTTTCCATTTTATTTTCTCCTTAAAAGATTATTTTTTTCTCTTTTTGCCCTTCGGTTTAGAGGAGTCCTTAAAAAAGTCCTTCATCTCATATTTGTCGCAAAGAGCCTCAATTTGACTTGTAAATCGTGCAAGGTCCTTGTTTGCACCACCCCTATTTTGCTCAATAACTGCAAGGAGTCGGTTGCCCGCCATTCGTAAGCGCTCGAAAACGACATTTGCGCGTCGCCTTGTGTTCTCAATTCTCGGAGTTACTCTTGTAATAAGCCCTTTTTCGAAGCACTCGCCAAGGTTAAGGTCGTATACATCACCGCTAAAAGGTGCAACCGCCTTGAAAGAAAGTGTCTCTTGAATTTTATTCGCAAACGAGTCACATACTGCGTCGTTTCCGTGATTTACGAACACAAGTCGTGGTGCTTTTTCCAAATTACCAAGCCACGAAAGGAGCATATCCATATCAGCGTGACCGCTAATTCCGTCAATTTGCGCAATCTCGGCACGGACACGAATATCCTCACCGAAAAGAGAAACGAAAGTCTCACCGTCAACAATTTTGCGCCCAAGCGTGCCAACGGATTGATACCCCACGAATAAAATCGTGCTTTCCGCTCTCCAAAGATTGTGCTTTAAGTGGTGACGGATTCGACCCGCCTCACACATTCCCGATGCGGAAATAATCACACATGGGACGGCACTTTCGTTGATAGCGCGTGAGTCCTCACTCGTTATCGCAAGATTTAGCCCCTTGAATTTTATGGGATTAACCCCTTTTGATAAAAGTTCAAGCGCCTCGGGGTCGTAATATTCTTCCGATACGGAGGAGTAAATTTCCGTTGCCTCTATGGCAAGCGGACTGTCAACATAAACAGGGAAGTTATCGTGTCCTTCAATGAGTGAGCGCTCTTTTATTATTCTTAAAAGGTATAAAATCTCTTGCGTTCTACCGATAGCGAATGACGGAATTACAACATTACCGCCCCTGTCAAATGTCCGCTGAATAATATCGGTAAACTGCGCAAGGTAGTCCTTTCTTTCACCGTGTAGCCTGTCACCATAAGTCGATTCTATAACCACATAGTCGGCTTTTTTCGGCTTTTTCGGGTCGTTTATTAGTGGACGGCTCGTGTTTCCGATGTCCCCCGAAAAGAGAATAGTAGTTTCCTTGCCATCTTCATTTACAGTAACATAAATACTCGATGATCCAAGCAAATGCCCTGCATCAAGAAACGAAACCTTAATTCCGTCAAAAATTTCAATATCCGTTTCATAAGGGAACGACTCAAATAGCGCAAGTGACTTTTCCGCATCTGCCATAGTGTAAACGGGAGTCGTTTCGCCCTCGCCTGAGCGCCTACCTCTTCGTGAGCGCCAACGGGCTTCCATCTCTTGAATGTGCGCACTGTCCCGTAGCATAATTTCGCATAGTGCGTGCGTTGCCTCGGTAGAGTAAATAGGGCCACCATATCCACCCGCAACCATGGCGGGAATTTTACCCGAATGGTCAATGTGTGCGTGTGTTAGCAAAATTGCATCAATTTCAAAAGGTAAAACGGGGAGTGTCGCATTTTCGTAGGTGTCAATTCCTTGTTCCATTCCACAGTCGATAAGAATTCTTTTTCCTTTTGCCATAAGTAGTGTGCAAGAGCCTGTTACCTCGTGTGATGCACCGATAAAATGTAACTTCATAAAATCCTCCTAACTAAAATTATTTAGGATAAGCGTGTTATTTAGCCTGAAATAGTCATAATCAAGCGCGAAAAGGTCGATTGTGTCAAATTCGTAAAGGTTTTCGCTGTCAATTTTAAATGGAATTTTACCATTCATAATTTTTTCTCAAACTTTCGCACATTCGTATTACCTATATATATATTTTATCATTTTTTGCGTCTTTTGTCTATAAAAATTGCAAATTTCTTCCCACCACTCCAAAATCGCCCGACAAAAATTCCTTGACACAGTCAAAAATAAGTGCTAAAATTAAAGTGTAGTGAAAACTGAACTTTATTATTAAAGGAGCGATATTATGGACGAAAGGCTCGTTGTTTGTGAAGACCTACAAAAGAGTTACGGCACGAAAAAAGCGTTAAAAGGCGTCACCATAGGGCTTGAAAAGGGCAAAATCATAGGTCTTTTAGGACCTAACGGAAGCGGGAAGACAACGCTTGTTAAAATTCTTGCCGGACTTCTCTCAAAAGATTCGGGCGAGGCGCTGATTGACGGAATGAATGTAAGCGATAAGACAAAGGCGATAGTTTCCTACCTTCCCGAAAGAACATATTTCAATTCGTGGATGAGCGTTGAAGAATGTCTTGAATTCTTTTCCGATTTCTATGAAGATTTCGATGAGGAAAAGGCGAGAAAAATGCTTGCCGACCTTCATGTAGAAACAAATGCGAAACTCCGCACACTCTCAAAAGGAACAAAAGAAAAGGTGCAACTCGTTCTCGTTATGGCAAGACGGGCAAAACTTTATCTTCTTGATGAGCCAATTGCGGGTGTTGACCCCTCGGCAAGAGAATACATAATAGATACAATCATCAAAAATCATAACGAGGGCGCAACAATCCTTATCTCAACACACCTTATCACCGATATCGAAAATGCGCTTGATGAATATATCTTTATTCACAACGGCAAAATTTTCGAGCAAGGAACACCCAAATCGGTTATGGAAAAGCATCAAATGACACTCGATGCGTATTTTAGGGAGGTGTTTAAGTATGTTCGCTAAACTCTTTAAATATGATATGAAGGCGATAAAACGGTATGCGTTGCCACTCCTTATCGTTCTTGCTTGCTTAACTGTTGTCGGTGCGATAGATGGTGCGGTGCTTGTTAAATCAACCGAGAATTTTAGCGATGATAATGCCGAGGCATTTATTCCAAACTTGTTGTTTACGGTATCAATCTTTTCATTATTATTTATAATTTTCGCAATAGTGGCAGTAGGCGCAATAGCGGGTATACTTGTTATGGTGGAATACTATAAATCCACCGTCACCGATGAAGCGTATCTTACCTTCACCCTTCCTGTTAAATCAAAGCAAATTTTAATGTCAAAGACACTAAACGGTGTTATTTGGTGGATAGTTTTCGCACTTGCAAGCATAGTGTCAATACTTATCATCTTTATCGTGATTGGAATTTCGATAGGACCGTCAAATTATCCGCCCGATACGAATGTTACAACATCTGATTTCGGCGGTGTCGGTGCGATTTTGTTTACGGTGTTTAGTGCCGTTTTATATGCCTTTACTTCCGTCGTAAATTCAGTCCTTTTATATTTTATGGCAATTACGCTATCCTCGACAATAACGACAAAACACCGTGTCCTTTGCGCAATAGGTTGCGTAATAGGAATTAATTTCGGCTATGGAATTATAAACGATGTTATTCAAACAGTTATAACTCTTATCGCAATGGCAGGAGCAACGGTAAGCGGTGAGGTGGCAGTTTGGGTAACGGGTTGGACAATGCTTGTCCGTGCTATTTTAATGGCGGGATTTAGTGTGCTGTTTTTCTACTTTACAAATAAAATGCTTGATAAGAAACTAAATCTTGCATAAAAATTCTCGCAAGGATAAGTTTGCAAAGCGAAAATGTTTTGAAAATTGCCTGTCTTTAAGAGGCAGAAAAATCGCAAAAAACACGAAAAAATTCATAAAAACCGAGTTAAATTTGAGAGAATTTTAAAAATTTTTTCAAAAACTCGGTTTTTTCGTTCCTTTTATAAATAGTATATATATAATATAGGTTTTTGTTTAACTTGCACAAAAAACGCACCGTTAAACTACCGTTTTTAGAATAAATTTACAAAAACCCCTTTACAAATCCGAAAAAGTATGCTACAATAAAGATACAAAGAAGAGATGCAGAACCAAGATAGATACCACGGGGGAACGGCCCTTAGGTAGCGTCAAGATTCAATATAACATCTTTCTTGGCTTCGATTTTTCCCAAGGTGAATATAGATTGATAAAGGTTTATCATCACGCAAGGATAAATTAGAGTCAGGTTGAGCGACGAGAAAACTCAATTAAATCGAAGCGGTCAATTCTAACAGGAGGTGCGGTCCAATGGCAAGTGAAACAAGTGAACAAATAAGCATATCGTCTACCGTTGAGGATGCGTGCCTTAACGGATAAGGAAAAGAGATTAGTAGCGAAAAGATTTGGATTTATAAATAAAGTAGAGCGTAAACATCAAAATCCAAGACAATATGCTTAAAATAAGTCCTGACACGAAAGGAAACGGGACGGCACAGATAACCAATAAAGGTTTAATGCTCGAATTTAGGAAGAAAATTGAATAAATAAAATTGAATATCAAAAATAAACTAAATCGCAAAAGCGATTGAAAGGTAAGGTTAATCTTCAAATAGTTTTGATAAAACATAAACCCTAAAACCCGATTTAAGAAAGGTCAAGGATTTAGATTTCAAGTAGTATTTTAAGACTCATAAACCCATAAACCCAAAGTGAAAGAAAGGTTAGGGCAAAATCTTCAAGTAGTATTAAGAAAAACAAATCATAACTAAACTAATGAAAGGTAAGGATTTAATCTTCAAGTAGTTATTTTAAGATAAAAATACAAACTGCAAACAAATATACAAACAAAGGAGACAGACCAATGTATTAATTCGCTCATAAGTATAGGCAATAATAATACGAGGTATGGACCAATGTATAATTAATAATAAAACGGCTATCAAACGATAGCCGTTTTTGTTATTTTAAATTTAGTGTCGATTTTGTCACTTCGGAAATAAGGAGCATCGAAATACCGACACATGGCATATCGTATTCCGCATGAGAATTTTTATAAACATCAATTTCTGAATATGAAACACCGACAGCGCCGACAAGTTGAGGAGTTGACGGGAAGAATTGACCGTATGCCCTCATCGGACTTTGATTGTAGCCAATTCCGTTAATGTGGCACGAGTCAATCGCATTAGCGCCGAGTAGATTGTCAACAACGCACTGTGCGACTTCAAGATAATCTTTGTTTTTGAGAAGATTAGCACCGCGCGCAAGGAAAATGCCCATATAACAAGCATATGCCGGCTCAAAAATCTCTTTTGCGGAGTAGAAATATCCGTCAAAAGCGGAAATTTTGCCAAGTCCTTGACGCACCGTTCCGCATCCGTGACCGACATCACGGTCAAGGTCCTTTTCAAAATATACTTTTTGAAAACATCTCCAAATATCTTTTTTAGCAAAGCAAAGTGATTTGTCGAGCGCATTTTTGAGCGCATTTTCGAGTCCGTCAAAATCTCCAAGCAGTTCGTTCGCATCGCAAAGTGAAAACAGTGCGCCCATTTGCCAAGTGTAAGAGCAAGAGGAAGTTACCGCACACTCCGAGTCACGCATAAGGATATAGCCGTTAAGATTTGATAGCACAAACGGAATTTTTTGGCGCACAACCGAAAGAAATTTTTCATCTTTTGTGGCTTTGAACAGTTCACACGCACTTGAAATTTCGTAACACACATCAGCAACCGAGCCTTTTTTACATTGATCGTAAAAGAAGTCGGGATCCATTCCCACAGGGAAATTATCGGGGTGAGTGTAAGGCTCATCACTGCGCTTTTTTGTAAGATACTCCCAAGCAAGGAGCGCTTTGTCAAGGTAAGATTTTGCGAGCGTTGGCTCGTCGTTTTTGAAATATCGGTAACCTTGCGAAAGGATTTGAACAACATTCCATACCGCACTTGACGGTGCGCAGGATTTGTAAAATGTGCGTCCACCCCAACCGAAAGGCGCATTTAGTGTGTTAAACATCGCCCCCGACGGTTGAATGGTTTTCACAAAGTAATCGCACGCCCACTTGACTTCATCACGCACAAGAATTTTGCCCCAAGCACTCTTATCTTCAAGCGCAAAATGGAGCATAGCGTTGACCCCTATCGAAACACCGCCCGGCGATTTTCTAAGGTCGCACGATTGATGGTATCCACCGGCAAGGTCAATGTGTTCGCCTGTTTCAAAGATAAATCCGTCGTCAAGATGGCACTCACCCGCCCAACCGAGCGCATGACCGCATCTTTGTAAGGTGAAATATTGTAACATTGTGCGCTCACACATATCGTAAACACCGTCGTAAATGACAAACCCACGAGAGCGAAGAGAACCTACCTCAATAAAGTAGTCACCGCATCTATCAATGTGCGAAAAATCACCCACATAAAAGACACTTTCCCCATCACGCACCGCATCAAGTGTGCCTGTATAAACAACGG
>JAZNJK010000208.1:0-8415 GCA_045578005.1 Eubacteriales bacterium
AACTCCTTGGCTCACAGAACGACATGGCTACGATCCGACTTTTTTTTAGATGCGCTGAACATATTTTCTTTAAGCGCCTTCATTGTCTTTATCATAGGGATAAACACACCAAGGCATTTTTTAACTGTTTCAACGCTATCAAAAATAGCCTCTTTATCCTCTTGCATATCCTTGTTATACGCAAGCGGTATACCTTTAAGCATTGTGAGTGTTGCCATAAGGTCGCCGTATACACGGCCTGTTTTTCCACGGACAAGTTCCGCCATATCGGGATTTTTCTTTTGTGGCATAATTGACGAGCCTGTGGTATATGAATCGTCAAGTTCAATGAATTTAAATTCCCAACTTGACCAAAGAATGATTTCCTCGCTAAAACGGGATAAGTGCATCATAAGGGTTGCAAACGCACTTTCAAGTTCGATGCAGTAATCTCTATCCGACACACCGTCAATGGAGTTCATACAAACTCCGTCAAATCCGAGTGCCTCGGCAACCATATCACGGTCAGTTGGATATGTTGTGCCTGCAAGAGCGCAAGAGCCAAGAGGTGAATAATTCATTCTTTTTAGCGCATCTTCAAGTCTTGTGATGTCACGAAGGAACATCATACAGTATGCAAGAAGGTGATGCGCAAATGTGATTGGTTGAGCCCTTTGAAGATGGGTATAACCTGGCATAATTGTTTCGGTATTCGCCTTTGCCTGCTCCAAAACCGCACCGATAAGTTCTTTTATCATTGCGATAACATCATTTGTTTCGTCACGCATATAGAGTCGTAGGTCAAGCGCTACCTGATCGTTACGGGAACGGGCAGTATGAAGTTTCTTGCCCGTGTCCCCGATCCTTTTTGTAAGTTCCGCCTCGACAAACATATGAATGTCCTCGGCATTTTCATCAAATGCGAGCGCGCCTTTTTCAAGGTCGGCAAGAATAGATGTAAGACCGCCTATAATCTCGCCAAGTTCGATATCGGTCAAAATTCCAACTTTGCAAAGCATAATGGCATGTTGGATTGAGCCTGTTATATCTTGCTTATACATTTTTTTGTCAAAATGAATTGAAGAGTTGAAATCATCAGCCATTTTATCAAGAGCCTTTTCAAATCTTCCCGCCCACATTTTATCCATAGTTAAATTCCTTTATTATTTCTTGTTATTTTTTGCGTTTACTTGCGCTTGAACCTTGATTGGAAGTCCAAAGAGGTTGATAAATCCTGCGCTATCGGCTTGGTTATAAACATTATCCTCACCGAATGTTGCAATTTCCTCGGAGTAGAGTGAGTAGTCGCTCCATGCTCCTGCTTTAATCATATTGCCCTTATAGAGTTTGATTTTTACTGAACCTGTAACAGTTTCTTGTGTCTTATCAACGAATGCACTAAGTGCCTCACGAAGTGGGGTGAACCATTGTCCGTTGTAAACAAGTTCAGCAAAGGTGATTGAGAGTTTTTGTTTTTCGTGCATTGTCATCTTGTCAAGGCAAAGTGTTTCAAGATAGTTATGTGCGAAATAGAGGATTGCTCCGCCTGGGGTTTCGTATACGCCACGACATTTCATACCTACAAGACGGTTTTCAACGATGTCGAGAAGTCCGATTCCGTTTTCTCCACCTACTTTATTAAGAGCGAGGATAATGTCCTTTGCGCTCATCTTCTCGCCATTGAATGCAACGGGAACACCCTTTTCAAAGTCAAGAGTGATATAGGTTGGGGTGTCAGGCGCTTGGATTGGTGAAACGCCCATTTCAAGGAAGCCTTCCTTTTCATACATTGGCTCGTTACCTGCATCTTCAAGGTCAAGTCCTTCGTGGCTAAGGTGCCAGAGGTTCTTATCCTTTGAATAGTTGGTTTCACGGTTTATTTTAAGAGGAACATTGTGAGCCTCTGCATATTCGATTTCTTCCTCACGGGACTTGATTGTCCACTCACGCCAAGGTGCGATAATTGGCATATTAGGTGCGTATGCCTTGATAGCAAGTTCAAAACGAACTTGGTCATTACCCTTACCTGTGCAACCGTGACAAATTGCATCAGCACCTTCGGCAAGTGCGATTTCAGCAATTCTCTTTGCGATGATAGGACGGGCAAATGATGTGCCGAGCATATATTCTTCATAGAGTGCGCCAGCCTTAACGGTTGGGATTATGTAGTCATTTACAAATTCCTCGGTAAGGTCTTCAATGTAAAGTTTGGACGCGCCTGTTTTGAGTGCTTTTTCTTCAAGTCCTTCAAGTTCGTCAGCCTGTCCTACATTACCAGAAACTGCGATAACTAAACAATGATTATAGTTTTCTTTGAGCCACGGAATGATGATTGATGTGTCAAGTCCTCCTGAATATGCGAGAACTACCTTTTTGATGTTTTTCTTATCCATTTTATTTTCCTCCGAAAATGTTTTTTTATTTTTATGTAACATATTATATAGCCACTCTATTCATTTGTCAAGTCTTTTTTGAAAAAATATTCAAAAAATATGAAAACAATTTCCTTTTTATAATATATAGGGGTTTTGTAAATGAATATTTTGTGAATATTCGTGAATATTATTCACTTTTTATGCATAAAAATAAACTCCACCCTCTCGGGTGGAGTTTTGTGTGGATTGATTTAATAACCGTCTACAGCGTTATTATGAATGCGATTTGTGGAAATTTCAAGTTTGTATTCAAGGCACGCAAGCTCCTTTGGTATAAATACGATATCAAACCATTCGTATACTTTCGCATTACCCAAATAGGTTACCCCCTCATCAAGCGTTATATGAATAATATCATCTTTCAGATAGAAGTCCCTATATCCTATTGTGTAATCGACCCCCATTCCTTTATATCTTCTTACCGCAAGGACAAAATGTGTATCAAATTTTTGCGGGTCGACCTCGTTTGAAAAATCCTTTACAAACTCCTCATAGGTGTGATACATATAATATGCTCGCTCTCGGCTTGGGCTACCCTTTCCCACTTCAAAATCGTAATATTCTATTTCGTTAGCTTCAAGCTCAAATTCAAGGTAGACATTGTCTATTTGCTTCTTAGGGATTACAATGTAGGAAAGCGATTTATACTCTGTGCTTGCCGAGTCAGTTTTCACCTCATCAACCGTTAGAAAATTTTTCCCATTCTTACTTCTTATGTTTTTAAATCCTATTTCTTCAAAGCCATAATTTTCATAATATCTATACACTAAAAGGACATAATTATCGTAAAAGATTTCATTTAAACTTTTTTTAACCTCTAAGCCAAGTGCCTTTGCCTCAATTTCGTTCTTAGCGAGCAACATGTATGTTCCGTGATTTTGTGGCAAAAACTCCAAGCTACAATCTTCACCCCTTAGCGTGTAAAGCACGCTTAAATATTGTGATGTTGCGGGTTCCTTAAGCGTTGTCTTACTCGTCGTTTCTACAACTCTTACAACGCTTCCTGTCAAGCTCTCGCCTTCAAAAAATTCGGTGCGTGGCACTGTTACATAGAAGAGCGAGCTTGAATTGTTGCTTGCCCCTACCTCGCCATTGTACATCTCAAATCTTTCTATTGTAAAGGTGTTATCGCTTACCTTTGAAAAGTTTTGATATCTTACAAACGACTGATTATGATAGGTTATTGGCATATAGTGTGCAAGTGTAACATATCTTTCGTTCACGATAACTGCTCCGGAATGGGCGATACCAATCTGCTCCTCAAAATCAAGAAGTTCCTTGTCAGTATTGAAAATAAATAACTTTTCTTCATTTCCAAGCTGTGGGGCATGCAATTTTCTCGTATAAGCATATCCTGTTGTGCGCTCGGGTTCAAAGTCCATATTGGATATTCCCTTGGGAATATCGCTCAACGGAACGACAACACCAAAAATTCGCTCCGGATTATATTCAGATGCGAAAATATCGTAAGGATAATAGGAGTTATTCTCACAAATGATTTTGGGCTTAGAATTAAAATACTTGATTTTCTTAAAGCCTACAAATTCAAAGCCACTCTTCAAATTGCAAAGAATCAGTGCGTTTCCTTCCATTACAGACTCATCTATTTTCTCCAAAGCGTCCTGTGTCAAGAACGCTTCCAGCTCAAAATAGTCATAGAGTATGTTATATGATGGGTATTCCGCAAAGTCGCTTTTCGAAAGCTCTATGGTGTCGTAATATAGCTCAGCTATCGTATTATTACCGCCCTGCTCGGCGCTTTGCTCGGACTCTGATGAAGAATCGCCTTCATCATTTGAACAGCCTGCAAGGAGTGTTAAAAGCATTACAAGGGATAGAATGAGAGATAGTATCTTTTTCATATTTTGCTCCTTTCAAATGTTATTTTCACCTTTATTTTATCGTAAAATATGACATTGTCAATAAAATTGCATTCATTGACACATACGGTAATCTCTTGGGACTGTGTTGTAAATGTAGTCGAGCGGATAATAGGCGTTATCTATATAAAGAGGGGCTGGGAAAAGCTCCTTGGGGACAAGGATGATTTCATAATTTGTATAAGGTTCATAAAACCAAAACTCATCGTATGAGTCCTCAATTCCGCCACAGCTTACAATTTCATCCAATGTTATGTGCATTTTTTCGTCTTCAATATAAAAGCCTCTATATCCTATGAGCTCGGCGTTTCTTTTTTCACGAATCGCTTGAACTGCTACGACAAAGTGAGTTTTGAAGATATCTTCACTAATCTTTTGAAAAATTTCATCTCCAACGAAATCTTGCCAAAAATCTACAAATTCATCATAGTAATTTGCGACATATATATCACAGCTGTTCCCTATATTGCTCGGTTGCTTTTTGCCGGATACACTACCGAGAAATTCGTAATATTCAAGTTCATTTGACTGGACGGATATTGCCGTTTTTGGATTTTTAACAAGGTCGTTTGCTATACTTGTCGGAATACTTATATAAGATAGGCACTTATACTCATTTTCCGCCCCCGAAGCCTCGTATTCATCTACTGTTATTTGAATGCTGTTTTCAAAAACATTCAAGCTGTGATAACCGACAGTTTCGTAATTGTGATTTTTGTAATATCTATAAACAACAAGAATGTGACCGTTTTCAAAAGCATCGGAGCTCAGCGCCCATTTTCCCTCAGGAACGAGCTTAGAAAGCTCATCTAAATTACGGGCTACGGAGTAATAGTTTCCGTATTCTTTGGGAAGGAAATCACCGACGCAGTCATCACCGTATAGGATATTTTGAGTCATAAGATAATCGGTGTATGAGGTGTTTGTAAGCACATCTCTTTCAACAACTTCATTTCTACTGTTTAATGTGACAGTTGGAAACAGTTCGGTAGCGAGCCTTTGAGGAACCTTGATATAATATAGCTTTCCGCTATTTATTTCATCTTCTATTTCTTCATAATATGTTGTGCAATCAACCTCGTAGCCACCGTTTTCATTTATTCTTGCATTACTGTATATTCTATTTTTGCGGTTCGGATAGGATTTGGGAATGTAATGTGCAAGGAGCATCATGTTCGAATCATAATTATGGTTGATATGAGAAATTCCATTTTCAGCCTCAAAATTCAATTGCTCATCAAGCGTTTGGAAAAGGAACACCTTTTCCTCGTTGCCGAGGTTTTCATAATTTCCAACCTCTCGAATTTTATAGCCTGTTAATTCGTTTCTAACGATATTTATTTTGGAATCTTCAACCCATCCTATTATATCTCTATGAGGAATTACAAGAATGAAAATTTTATTAGCATCGATTTCTTCAAGGACATCGCTCTCAGGCAAATAATTTACATAAGTGTAATCAAGATAAAGATTCATCTCGTTTCTATAGGAATCGTTTGAAAGTCCAAAATTTCTAAATCCTATAATCCCGCCTTGCCCTGTATTAACAAGCAAGACAAGATTACTTTGAAACAAAAATTCGTTTATTTCGCCCATCGAGGTTTCTTCAATATATTCAGTCAACTCTTCATACGAAGGAATTGTTATGCAAAATTCTCTACCGTAAATTAAATCCTCATCTACTAAGTCACGGGAATTAACCTGATAGCTCTTATAGTAAGTTTTAGATACCTTGGTTTCAACAGTTTGTTCAATAGGCATCTCCTTTTCGGGTAATGACGGTAGGTTACTCTCGCTTTCCGACTCGGAGTAAGTATTTGTTGACTCGGAAATCGACTCAGAACCCCATTCAGAGCTTGATTCGGTGCTTGACTCGAAATTCAAACTCGAAGAGCTTTCTGCTTCGTTTCCGCAGGATATGACGGAAAACAAAAATGTCAATGCGAGTAATAAGGAAATTATTTTTTTAATCATATAAAGTCCCCCCTTTTCTAATTTTATGATATCATTTCATTTTGTCAATGTCAACAAAATTCACCCACTTTTCGTGCAATTTTCACAAAACCGTCACATAAATATATGTTTTTATAGTGATATTGACAAAAGTATTGTGTTTATTTAGATATGAACGGGAGTTTATAACGCAAAAGGAACGGGAAATCCGTTCCTTTTGAGTTTTATGCATACCATTTTTTGTGATTCATAAAATATGCTTCATCAGCGAGCATACACATATGATCAATTTGTCCTACCAAGCGGTCACTTGAAATATTCGCCTTTTCAAGAAGGGCTCTTTGCATACTTGATGCATCTATCAAGCCTGCGAGTCTTTCGTTGCTTGACACAAGTTCATTTTCTATGTAGCTTTGATTTTTTCTTATTTCTCCGAGGTGAGAGTTAATCATTACAGCGCTTTGTTGGATTGTCCTCTCTACTCTTGAAATTGCGCTACTAATACTTGACGCGATTACTACGCTTGCATCTCTTATTGCATTAACAATCCTATCAGTATGACGGTATAAGTCAACCTGTTGCAACGCCTCTTGCATTGTTTTTGCTCTGCCCGTTTCAAACATAAAGATAAGAAGGTCAACATTTTCCCAATCGCGCACATCAAGAATAGGACTGAATACGGGAATCAAGGACTTGTAAATTTCTTCACCTTCCTTTGAACACACAATTATTTCGCCCTTCGCAATTTGCTCTGCCTTTCCTATTTCCGCATTAAGCTCTTCTATTTGAGCATTTTCGTTTTCAATTATGCTGACGGAATTTTTGTAGTTTTCATCGTTTAAAACATCATTTTCATCGGTTATTTTTTGCTCAATCGTAAGCAAATGTTGAGTCTTCCACCTTTCCAAATCGCTCTTTGAGTCATCGCTATCCCAATAAAAAACATAGCGTTTATATTCTATCTTATTCATCACAATAGGCGAAATGCCTGCACCTAAAACGCAAGCCCCAAAAACAGCGCAATAAAGAAACCATAGTATATAATTTTCTTCTGGTTTGTCCAAAAATTTCATATTGGGATTACAGCTAACCAAAAGCATTATTATTCCTACAGTTATCGACACAATCATTATTTTACGAAGGATTTTATACAATTTTGAATATTTTTCCGCTTCTTTTTCTTTTTCCTCTATTTTTTCAAGCTTTTCATTTATTTCAACAAGGCGTTTTTTGCTATATTCGATATCCTCGTTTTTATCAGCATAAGATTTTCTTATTCTCATGCAGTTTCTTTGATTTTCATCGATGTTTTTTTCTTTTGATTCAATAGCTTCTTCTTTTTCCTTAACCTTTGCTCTTAATTCTGACTTTTTCTCTCTAACTATATCCATTTTTTCGGATGCAAGAGAAAGCCCCGCACGAAGGGCGTATAGTTTTTTTACCGTTTCTTGCAAATTTTCAGTCATTTTTTCTCTCCTTAAATTTAATTTTTTGAAAAACAAAAAGAGCACCAACCGAGGCTGGCGCTCCGAAAAACGCAAACTCCGATTGTTGCTACACAATTAAATAACTATGGAAACCATAACCACTTATGGAATTTGCATCTTTACCAAATTCAAAAAAGTGGCACGGAAAAAAAGGACAATTATCCCTATAAAATGTCCATAGCAAAATTATTTAATTGTGTAGCACTTTTATTATAACATATTTTTTTAAAAAAACAACTGTTTTTCAAAAAAATAATTATGCAAGAAAAACACTCTTTGCGTTTGGACAAAATAAATTAGCGTGATACTCCGCTAAGAGTATCACGCTAAATGTTTAAATTTTAATTTTATTTAAGTTTTGCAAGAAGATCGAGCATATCAAGTTTATCTTGAAGGTCGGAAAGGTTTGTGTTTTCGTCGATTACAACAAGTTCAGTATCGGTGAGTTTTGCGAACAAACGGATATCCTCAACTGTAAGAGCGGTTGAAACGACTGTATGGTGTGCGCCTCCTGCATAAATCCAAGCGGCAGCGCCTGTTGCGTGGTCGGGTTTGAGTTTCCACATAATTCTTGCAACGGGGAGTTTTGGCATTGGTTTTGGTTGTTTTACAAGTTCAATGCTTGCGCAAGTCGGATCGTAGCCATGTCGTTCTGTGAGCCAAGGAGTTGGCACAATAATT
>JAZNJK010000209.1:0-3868 GCA_045578005.1 Eubacteriales bacterium
CTTGTCTTGACGCTTGTGGAGAATGCACAGACGAAAACGGAAATGCAGTTATGAAAAAATGGTGAGAAGTTACCGATGAAGATATCAAGAAGATGACTGATGCTACTGTTTGGTGTGAGGCATGATTTGATAACTTTAGAGGAGGCGGATTCTCCAGCCACTTTACAACAAGAGCAGAAATGCCTTGCACAATGATTAGACTTAATCTCGTTAAAGGACTCGGACCTGTTCTTCAAATTGCTGAAGGATGGACAGTTAAACTTCCTGACGATGTTTCCGATAAACTTATGGAAAGAACTAATCCTACATGGCCTTGCACTTGGTTCGCTCCAAGATGCGATGGTAAGGACGGAAGCCCATTCAAGACCGCTTACGAAGTTATGCAAAACTGGGGAGCAAACCACGGTGCTATCAGTTACGGTCACATCGGTGCTGACCTTATCACCCTTTGCTCAATGCTTAGAATTCCTGTATGTATGCACAATGTTCCCGAGGATAAGATTTTCCGTCCTGCGACATGGAATGCATTCGGTATGGATAAAGAAGGTCAGGACTATCGTGCTTGCGCTACATACGGTCCTATGTATAAATAATTTTGGGAGATAGACAATGAAAAAGACAGCACTTGTTATTATGGCTGCCGGAATCGGTTCAAGATTCGGTGGCGGAATTAAACAACTTGAACCACTTGGCCCTAATGGTGAAGTAATAATGGAGTATTCCATTCATGATGCGCTTAAAGCAGGTTTCAATAAGGTAGTATTTATCATTAGAAAAGAGATGGAAGACTACTTTAAAGAGGTTGTTGGCGATAAAATTTCAGGCATTTGCGAGGTTGCATATGCTTACCAAAATATCGAGGATCTTCCTGCGGGATTTACCAACCCTGCCGAGAGAAAGAAACCTTGGGGAACAGGTCAAGCAGTTCTTGCTTGCAAGGGCATTGTAAATGAGCCATTTATGGTTATCAACGCTGATGACTACTATGGAAAAGAGGCATTTGCAACAGTTCACGATTTTCTTGTAAACAATACCGAAACACCAAAAGAATATAACTTCTGCATGGCAGGATTTATCCTTAAAAACACACTTAGCGATAATGGTGGTGTTACTCGTGGTGTTTGTGAAGTTGATTCAAATAACTATCTTACAAAGGTAGTTGAAACAACTGATATTGTAAAGACTGCAAACGGTGCAGGAGTTGAAAAAGACGGAAATGTATCTCCTCTTGATCCTGAGTCGTTCGTTTCAATGAATATGTGGGGCTTGACTCCTGACTTTATTGATGTTTTGGAAGGCGGATTTGTCGAATTCCTTTCCAATCCAAACCTCAATCAGTTGAAGGGAGAATATCTCCTTCCGTCAGTTATAGGCGGACTTGTTGAAAGCGGTAAAGCATCAGTAAAAGTTATTCCAACCGCTGATAAGTGGTTTGGCGTAACCTACGGCGAGGATAAATACGCAGTTAAAGAGGAGTTTATAAAACTCCATGCAAACGGCGCATACGCAAAGACACTATATTAAAATCAAATCCCTGCGAGAAATCGCAGGGATTTTTCACATTGCATCAATTGACAATTAAATGTTTTAAAAATTTAACAATTCTAAAATTCAAAAACCGCTTGAAATCCTTTATTTAAAAGGCACAAGCGGTTTTTGTTATAGATTAATTCTTTTCGATTATTTTAAGACCAGTTGGCAAAATTCCCGATTGCTCGTAAACGATTTCGTTAATTTGAGCAACCTCACTTGCTAAAAGACCGTCGGTTTTTACGATTACGGTAGCGGTATTATCACTGATAACTGCGATACATTCTTCAAAGCCTTTTGCACGAACAAGAGTTTCGATTTTTGATTCGCTATCAATATCTTGTGCAATTTGCGCAATGTCGGCAAGTGCAGCATCAATCGCTTCTGGAAGGGCAGATGTATTAGTTGCAACTGCTTGCAAAACCTCAAGCGCTTCATCTCTTGCTTGTTGACGGCTAAGTGCGGTTTGTGCGAAGTAATTAGATGTGTTTTCATCTTTATCAAGTGTGTCTTGAATGTTTGTGTCACCAAGGTCAATATCAACATCGCCGGCAGGCTCGTTTGTTGGATCGGAATACATTATGTAATTAACACCGATAGCACCGCCGATTAAAAGAACAGCGCAAATGACAACGAGGTTTTTCATGCCGATTTTCTTGAAAAATTCTTTTACCTTGTTTGGTTTCTTTTGAATAGGTTGGTTTTCTTGATTCATAACTTTACTCCTAAAAATTATTTTATATTAAATCATATGATTGTAGCCACTTATATATTCATTTTTTGGCTACAATTTTTATTTTATTTGTTGGTATTCCAAGATATTTTGAAACGATTTCGGTAATTTTAATTTGCATTTCGTAATTATCACCATTAGTGCAGGCAACCGCAACTCCGCGCACTCGCGGAAGGGATGACTCTTGTTTCTCAGAACTACTAAACATTCCCTCAGGCTCATTTCCGTTGGAATTGTATTCTTCAAGTGTGATGATTACCGTTGCATCTTTAATGCCATCAACCTCCTTTAAAAAATCTTCAATTTTCTTTTCAAGTTTTTTCGTGTATTCCTCGTGTGAATCTAAATCATTTGATTTTCCACCAAAAGACCCTGCAAAAATAAAGATAACACCGAAAAGCAAAAGGGACAGGACTATTATCTTATTTTTATTGGCTTTTAGCATTTTTACCTCCTTGTTACATTGATTTTACAGCCGACAGTCTTATCAAGATACTCTTTGACTCTATCCGTGTCCGACCATGATGCTTTATTTGTCAAAACCACATTTACCGACCTTATTTTTATAGAGCCGATATCCGCTTTATCTAAATCAAGCGAAACATAAACATCGGTTTCTTCAAATCCAAATTTTGAAATGACCATTTCCTTGATTCCGTTACAAACTTTTTCTTCGCTTGTGTTGACAATTAAGGAGTTTGAATTATTTATTATTTCCTCTGTTTTAATGCTATGAGTAAAATTATTGATATATTCCTCGATTTTGCTAATTGATGATAAAACATTAAAAACAGGGCTGATTATTATAAGCACACAAATAAGACTTATGAGATAATTTACATATTTTTTAACTGTGCCGTTTATAATCAAGGAGTTTATAATTCCTGACACAACCGAAAGGAGAAGAACAGAGCGTAAAAATTCATTCATTATGTAATTCCTACCGAGGATTTTATAAAAATAGTTATGGCGAAGATAAAAACAACAACGCTAAGACATGTTATTGCCAAAATAAAGGAACAAAGACCTGTCGCCTCATCAAAAATTTTGCATTCCTCATCAAGTCCGATAGCCTTTGAAATTCCACTGATAAGATTAAACGAGAGTCTATAAAGCAGTAGGGAAATTACAACGGGCAAAGTAAGAGAAAGAAGCACTATAATAGCGATTACCCCACAAGAACTTTTTACATACGACATGCTCGATGAAATTGTTTTTAGCGTCTCGCTAAGAAATCCACCTACAATAGGAATGAAATTCCCTATGGCAAACCTTGCCGTGCGCATAGAAATTGAATCTACACTTTGTGTAAGTGTGCTTTGAAACGACAAAACAAACGAAAAAATCGACATTAAAAGCACGCAAATTCCCGTAAATGTGTTTTTTATAAACCTCGAAATCCCACCAAGGTCAAAACCGCCTGAAATTGATGATACAACCGAGAATGAAAAAGATGTTTTTACGATAGGCACAAGCGCAATAATAATGAAATTTTCAACGATTGTCAAAAAGAGCATGAATGATGCATTCGAGATGCTTGCGCTTGAAATTGCCCCTGTCATAACCATAATACCACTCATTAGAGGGGTAAAAGCAAAGTCGGAT
>JAZNJK010000210.1:0-1933 GCA_045578005.1 Eubacteriales bacterium
TGCACTATCCGTTGCCTGAGAGGGTGCTACGAATAAGGGTCTGTTCATTCGTTTACATATAATACCACAAACAATTTATAAAATCAATAGTTTTTTGAAATTTTCTCAAAAATTTTTTTATTTTCTTACGCGTGCGTAACGGGAGAATAGGATTGCGGAACAAATCACACTAAAAAGCACGGAAATAAAAGTTCACAAAAAGTTTACATATTAATTAATTGTAAACTTTTTAATAATTTTTCGTAAACAAATGAAAAAAATCCCAATTTTTCAAAAAAATATAAAATTTATACTTGACAAACCGAAAATTAGGTGCTAAAATAATACTCCGTGCATTAGCGCTTAATATATAATATAAAAAATAAAAAAATTAAAATATGGAGTGATTTAGTTTATGGTCAAAGAACAAAAACTTGGCAAAAACACAAGAATGAGCTTCGCGAAAATCAACGAATTGATTGAAATGCCCAATCTTATCGATGTGCAGACAAAATCTTTCGACTGGTTTTTGAAGGAAGGACTTATGGAGGTCCTTCGCGAGTTTTCTCCAATTACGGACCACTCGGGAAATATCTCGATTGAATTCGTATCATTTAGACTCGACACAACGAAGCCTAATCATCCGGTAGAGGAATGTAAGGTTAGAGATACTAACTATGCAGCACCCCTTTATGTTACCGTTCGCTTGACAGACAACAACACAGGCGAAGTTAAGGAAAACGATGTCTTCATGGGCAACTTCCCACTTATGACAGACCACGGAACATTCGTAATCAACGGTGCAGAGCGTGTAGTAGTATCACAAATCGTTCGTTCTCCGGGAATGTATTACGCCTCAACTATCGACAAAACAGGTATGCACAATTTCTCCGCATCCGTTATCCCATACCGTGGAGCGTGGCTTGAGTATGTAACTGACTCCCAAAATGTGTTCTATGTAACAATCGACAAGAATAAGAAGATGCCTGTAACAATCCTTATTCGTGCCCTCGGTGTTGAAACCGAAGAGGATATTAAGGATATGTTTGGCGAACTCTTTATGACACCAACTCTTCTTAAAGACGATAGCGAAAAACTCGCTATTGAAAACCTTTCGTCTATAAGAGAAGAGGCACTCAAAGAAATCTACAAGAGACACCGTCCTGGCGAACCTGCAACTGCTGAAAGTGCTGAAACTCTTATCAACGGTTTGCTTTTCGATCCTAAGAGATATGACCTTTATCCTGTTGGACGCTATAAGTTTGATAAGAAACTTTCCATCACCGATAGAATTGTTGGTATGACTCTTACCCGTCCTGTTATCAGTAACAAAACAGGCGAAATCCTCTTTGAGAGCGGAATGGTTATTAAGAAGGCTGACGCTAAAACTATCGAGGAACACTGCGTAAACGAAGTTTATGTTCAAGTTCTCGAAAAGGAAAGCGGAAACATCGTTGAAATCAAGGTATTCGGTAACGGAACAGTTGACCCTGTTCACGCACTCGGCTATGACCTTAAAGATTGCGGTGTAAACGAAAAGATCCATTACGAAAAACTTATGCAAATTGTTCAAGACTGCGCTGGCGATGTAGACGCTATAAAACTCGCAGTTAAACGCAATATTGCTGAACTTTGTCCAAAGCACATTACAAGAGAAGATGTTCTTGCATCTATCAGTTATCTTGTATGCCTTGCTCACGGAATTGGAACAAAAGACGATATCGACCACTTGGGTAACAGAAGACTCCGTTGCGTTGGTGAACTTCTCCAAAACCAAGTTCGTATCGGTATGTCAAGAATGGAAAAGATCGTAAAAGAGAGAATGAACTCTGCAAATGAGCCTGATGATCTTTCACCAAAGAACCTTATCAATATTAGACCCGTAGTAACTGCAATTAGAGACTTCTTCGGTTCATCACCACTTTCACAGTTCATGGACCAAAACAACCCTCTT
>JAZNJK010000211.1:0-5866 GCA_045578005.1 Eubacteriales bacterium
AGCCTTTGCCTTTGCTTTTGCCTCAGCGTCTGCCTTCTTTGCAGCCTCCGCCTCTGCCTTTGCTTTTGCTTTTGCCTCTTCTGCCTCAGCCTTTGCTTTCGCCTTTGCTTCAGCCTCCGCCTTCTTTGCCTCTTCTTTTGCTTTCTTTTCAGCCTCTGCCTTTTCGAGTTTTTCCATTTGTGCCTTCTCCTTTTCGTTCATTTCTATATTTTTTGCATCCATTTTGTCGTTGGAAGCAGGAGAAGCATCTGCTGGATTTCCAGCAGATGCTCCGTTATTATTGTTGTTTTTATTATCAAGTGTTCCCATGATCTCTAAATTCTCCCTAATTTAATGCTTTTTATCAGTCAATTTCTTAATTGTCATTAAGGTTGTTGTGGAGTTCCCCAACCGTTAAGACCTCCGAAATAACTATTGATTATTTCTTGCTCCTCAGCGCTGAGTCCCTCATCGCCCTTGGATTGGTCAAGTTGGTCGTTAATGTGACCTTGGTTGTTGTTAAGGAAGTCTTCAACTGTTGCGTTACCATCATATGGGTCCCAAACGCCTTCGTTTACAGCGCCCATACCAGTTCCGTCAGATGCCTCATTCTTATTTTTTTCTTCTTCGGGTTCCGGTGGCTTTTCTTCATTGTTTTCGCCCTTAGAAGGTTGTTGTTGATCCTGTGGCTTTTGTTCGCTTGGGGACTGGCTTGGTTGTTGTTGCTGTTGGTCTTGGTTTATCTTATCTTGAGCCTGTTGCATTTGATCTTTAAGTTGTTCACTTGTGCTTTCTTGCTTTTGTTGCTCATCGATAGCGGAATCCATTTCCTTGTCGAGTTGGTCAAGAACATCGCTTGCAGCCTCTTTCTTTTCCTCGTCGGTCATTGACTCGTCCTTAGCGATTTGGTCCATTTTATCAGCAGCGTTTTCAAGTGGTGCCTTGAAATCGTTGTTTTCAGGAAGTTGGTCAGCGGATTGTTGCATATCCTTAGAGATTTCCTCAAGTTTTTCATTGAGTTCAGAGCCTTCAAGGTTCTCAAATTGATCCTTCAAATTCTCGAAAGCATCATCAAGATCCTTTTGTGCGTCGTCATACTCTTTATCGGTTTCAGCATTTTCAACCTTTTCCATCGCGTCTCCAACCTCTTTCATGGTTTCCTTATCCTGCATAGAGTCGGATGCGTTTTCTTGCTGTTCCTTATCCTGTTGGATCATATTATCAAGTTGATTCTTTGTTTCGGTAATTTCTTGGTTGATTTCCGACTTTGTTTCGGAATCAATCTTATCCATAGCATCCTGCATAGCATCGTTCTTTTCTTGCTCTGTCATGTTAGGATCTTTTTGGATATTTTCCATTGCCTCGTTCTTTTTGTCCTCAGCATTTTGGAAGATGTCGTCAAGTTTGTTTTCAAGGTCCTTAATTGCCTCGTTCATTTGGTCCTTGGCTTGCTCACTTGCGTCAGAGTTTTCAACGGTTTCCTTCATATCGTCGAGCATGTCGTCGGTATGCTTTTGGTCACCTGCGAGGTTTTCTTCAACTTTGTCAAGTTTGTCAGTGATTTCCTGACCTGCTTGTTCAAGTTTGTCTGCTGACTCCATAGAGTCTTGAACATCTTGTTTGAAGTCTTCGAACGCGTCGGAGATTTCCTCGTCCATGATTTCGCCCTTTTCCATATCTTGAGTGATTTGGTCAAGTTTTTCGGAAAGGTCGCTCATATCCTGTTTAAGTTCGGAATCAGGGGAGTTTTCAGTAATCTTATCAAGTTGATCCTTCAAGTTTTCAAGTTTGTCTTGTTTATCTTGCTCATTCTTTGAGTTTTCAAGGATATCTTGCTTCATATTGTCAACAGCCTGTTGAATGTCTTCCATTGCCTCTTGTTTTTCTTGCTCAGTTGTAGCATCTTGGAAATCTTCAAGTGCATCTTTGAGGTCGTCCATCTTGTCTTGGTTTTCAAGAGTGTTTTGAAGGTCATTCTTTGCTTGGTCAACTGTTTCTTCTACATTTTCCTTGAGTTCTTCATCAGTTTGAGAATTTTCAAGGTCTTCTTGAAGGTTGTCTTTGAGGTCCTCAAATACATCCTTCATAGTTGTATCTTGCTTAGTGTTTTCCAAAGCCTGTTCAAGGTCTTGTGTAAGGTCTTCAAGTTGTTCCCTATCCATTTCCTTGATTTGGTCCATTGACTCGTTAAGTTCTTGCTTTGCATCTTCAAGTTCTTGCTTTGCATCTTCAAGTTCTTGCTGTGCTTTGTCAAGTTCTTCTTGAGCCTCTTGTTTTTGTTGTTCGTTTTGTGCTTGGTCGAGTTTGTCTTGAGCCTGATCTACTTGATCTTGCTTCTCATCTACTTGATCTTGCTTTTCCTCAACCTGATCCATCTTGTCAACGATGTCTTGAAGAGTTTCGTTCTCGGTCTTTTCGAGTTCCTCTTTCAATTCTTCGTTATCTTGCTCCATTTTGTCGATTGTTTCATCAAGCATTTCGAGTTGCTCTTCAATGAGTTTCTCGATTTCTTTTCTTGTAGCACGGATATCTTCGTATTTCTCGATGTCAGTCTTTGTTACATCAAGTCTCTTTTCAAGACGGTCAACGATTGAGTGGAGCATATCAGCGAAGTTTTCGCTAAGACCCTCTTCAACTGCTGCATCAATTATATCTCTTATCTCATAGATTTCTTTTTGAATCTCTATTGATGTAAGAAGTCTATCTTTAAGCATTTCAGCCATAAAGATCTTTTGTGCGTTTGTAAGGTCGTTATTGCTCTTGATCTCATCAATACGCTTGTCGATTTGATCCTTTGTTTTTTCTTTGAAAGATTCGGTTGTTTCCGACTCTTCAATCATTTGGTGAAGTTCTGCTCTAATTCTTTCAACCTGTTCTTCCATTTCGAGATATTCTCTCTCGGCTGCGGAGATAGGTGGAACGATTGAGAGGAGAAGCAACACTGCAAGAAGCATTGCTGTGCAAGAAATGATTCTAAAAAGTGGGAATCTTATCTTGAGTTGTTTAATGTTGAGTTTAGAAACACGCTCCATTGTGTCTTCACGCTGAACCTTAGCAACATAAGAACGGTCTTTCTTGAACTCTACCATTGTTGTTACACGCTCGTCAAGTCCGAGTGCGTCAATTCTCTTTGCGAGTTTGTTTTGGTTTGATCTAAACCTTTTAAGATAGGTTGATACACCAATTGCGATTGCTGTTGCCACGCCTACGCCAAGTGTTACGATCCATGCTACTGCATTGATTTCTTGAACGATAAATCTAAATACGCAAGCAGATACGAGTGAAAGCGCAAGTCCGAAGAACAAGCCGGTCATAATTGCTCTAATAAGCGCTTCGATTACCAACTTAATTCTATATGGCTTCATTGCCTGATTAAAATCCATTTTTTACTCCTTTTCAGTTAAAATAACTAATATATACATTAATATTATAGCACGAGGTGGTCGTTTTTGCAAGATTTAATCTTCTTTTGACCTGTGCTATTGTGATTTTTGGCACTTTCCACAAAAAATTGTCTATTTTGTGCCCGATTTGGCGAAATTTTTTGTTGAAATTGCCTAAAAGCGTGGGAGTTCCCATGCTTTGCCGAGGCTCGATTTGTCGTTTTCACGCTCCTTTTTGTCATAGCCCCGAAAAGCAAGGGCCGAATTTAGAGATTTAGGGTTTGCGGGTTCTTTTTTCTCCCCGCATTGTCATTATATGGTATAATTGAAGCAAAATCAATAGACTTCACACGCAATTCGGCAAACTTTCACAAAACCATCACATTCGAAAAAAATTCATCACAAAAAAACCACATTCCGCCCGAGAGCCTCGGGTCGCAAACTCCGACTTCGTGCAGTCCGGATTTCTTCCGTCCACTACGAAGCAATATTCTTCATTCCACATTCCGAATTCCGCATTCCGCATTCAAAAAAGACTCCCGAAGGAGTCTTTTTTGGATATTAGTCTTCTTTTTTGAGTGCATAAGATGTTGGTGCTGGTGCTGGGCAAGCACGGTTTACGCTTACCGTGTTGAGATTTACACCATCAAAAGCCATAACACCGTTATCAGCACTTGGCATTGTGTATTGAGCATAACTGATTTCCAAAGTGCCGTCACCGTCAAGGTCCGCAACAACATATGAAGTGATAAGAAGGTCAAGCGCTTTGAGATATTCGCTATCAATTCCTGAAATTGCAAGATTGAATGCACTGTATCCTCTCTCGCTAAGTTCAACTTGCAATGCCTTGCTTGAAACTATTTTAAAGAGTTCATTAACAAGACCGTTTTGTGATGCGTCATTTGCGTTTGCAATAATGATACCGATTTTGACAGGACCATTTATGCTCTCGTAGAGTCTAAGAAGTTCATCATTGATTTGATAACCGCCATCAAGACCGTTTCTTTCGCCTTGCTCATCACGAACGGAATAACCGAGCGCTACGATGATAGGTGCGGTTGCAACTTTGTTTGAAACTGCCTCGCAAATAAGACACTTGTCGCCCTTTTCTCCGTCCTTATCAAAGCCTTGTGCGTATACGATATATGCCTTATACTCGTGTGTTGAGTAGTCGTGGAAGATTTCGCGCTCCTCGCTTTCCCCACAGATGATACATGTATAAACGATTTTTCCAAGGTCACGGCAGTTAGGCACTACGGTGATTACTCCGCCGTCAACCTGATGCTCAAGTGGCTCGCCTGTGGCTTCGCTAACGGTTGCACCGCAAACAAAGCATCTTTCGGTAACAGTGGCACCCTGTGTGCAGGAAGCCTCTGTTTCGGTAATAACACCGCCGTGGAAGAAGGCAACAGTATGTTCCTTTCTGTCAGCACTTGTGGTAATAAACCATGTTTTTTGTGTTTCGCAATCAAGGAAGGTTGCATTGTTTATTCTGTCGGACAGGTTTTGTTTCTTTATAGCGTTTGCAAATACATCTATTGCTTCTACGCTTTCCATAAAGATACGAGTGTCGTTTAGTCCCGCAAGAACTGCCTGACCGCTAACTGTTACATAGCCCTTAATGTAGTAGTACTTTGTGCCGGTGTTACTTGTAAACTCTTGACCGAGGTCAAGTGCGGTTTCAGGAGTGTCACCACCCTCAATATAAACTGTTACAAGTCCGTTTGCATCATTAAATGCCTTCTTCTCGCTTAGGTCACAGCCCTTTGCGATATGTGCCTCTCTTATAATGTTTCCTTTATAATTTACTTGATGACCAACATAAGAGAGGTATGTGTTAAACTCGTGTGGAATATCTTGTGCAGATGAGCTTACAGAACAGAGCGCCTTAAAGCGTATCTCGGTAATTGTTGCCTTGAAGATAAATTCATCAACGGTGATTGCTTTACCCATGCAAAATGCTTCTTGCTCAAGCTTTGTAACGCCCTTGCCGACTACGATGTTTTTAAGGTCGTAACAGTCGCCAAAGCAACCAACGCCCGAGCCACCCGCAATTCTTGTAACTGTGTCGGGAATATAGATTGACTTGATTGATTTTGCCTTAAAGCCCTGAACTGTCTTTACCTCAACAACATCATCGCCAACCATAACGAATGATGGGAAATAGATTACTGCCTTATTAAAGGTAGCGCCCGAGGGAGTTGCAACTCCGTTTGCGTCAACGCTTACATAGTCAAGTGTTGCATCAAACAGACCATAGCCCTCAATGTAGCATTTATTTACAAGGCTTACATTTTCGGTTCTGTCAAGTGTGTTACAGTATTCGCAGTAAAGTCGGAGGCCAAGCGGTCTTAGGAAGACAAATTATTGTGCCAACTCCTTGGCTCACAGAACGACATGGCTACGATCCGACTTGCATCAAACAGACCATAGCCCTCAATGTAGCATTTATTTACAAGGCTTACATTTTCGGTTCTGTCAAGTGTGTTACAGTATTCGCAGTA
>JAZNJK010000212.1:0-6393 GCA_045578005.1 Eubacteriales bacterium
CCCATGGTTTCAAGCACAACAGCGCCAACTTCTCCTGCAAGTTCGGGAGAGCCGAGGGGGAAACGCTTGTCTGAGCGCTTTGCAGTCGCCTTGAAAGTCTTATATCCTTTGAGCCTTTCGGGAATGTGTTTTCTAACCATATCGAGAATAACATCGAGGTTTTTCTCACACGCAATAGCACGAGTAACACCGACAAAACCGAAAACATGCTTTGCCTGTTCAAACATTTCGTCCATCATATCTGCGCTATCCTCATCAAGCGGTTCGCAAAAAACGGTGGACTGTGCATAGTGTATCTTGAAGTTTCCAAATCGCTTAGCGCGTCTTCGGAGCTCCTTAATCATTTTAGCCTCAAATTCGGAACGGTTTGCGCCTTTTAGGATAACCTCTCCGTATTTGCAAAGTATAACTTCTTTAATCTTTTCACTCATCGTATTTGTCCGTCACCTTTAATAATGTATTTTGTAGTGGTAAGCGCCATAAGTCCCATAGGACCTCTTGCGTGAAGTTTTTGAGTAGAAATTCCAATCTCCGCGCCAAAGCCAAACTCACCGCCGTCGGTAAATCTTGTTGAGGCATTTACATAAAGTGCGCAAGAGTCAATTCCGTTAACAAACGCATCGGCATTTCGTGAGTTTTCAGTAATTATTGCCTCACTGTGTCCCGTGGTGTATTTGTTAATGTGGCAAATCGCCTCGTTTACATCTTCAACCACCTTTACCGAAACGATATAATCATCATACTCGGTAGCATAGTCCGTTTCGCTTGCCAAAGAAATTGAGTCAAGAATTTCACAGCACTTTTCACAACCGCGAATATCAAGCGAATATTTTCTTGTCATCTCGTAGAACTTTGTAAGAAACTTGCTTGCAATATCCTTGTGTAAAAGAATAGTTTCAATAGCATTACAAACACTCGGACGGGAACATTTTGCATTTAGCGCAACTTCAAGCGCCATATCAAGATTAGCACTCGCATCAACGAATAGGTGACAGTTACCCGCGCCTGTTTCAATTACAGGCACGCTCGCATTTTCGCAAACACTCTTAATAAGACCTTTGCCACCACGAGGGATTAGAACATCAATGTATCCTCTCATACCCATAAGTGTAGTTGCACTGTCTCTTGTAGTGTCCTCAATTAGCGAAACCATATTTGAGTCGTAGCCAAGAGAGGAAATTGCATTTCTCATAATTGAAACAACGCACTTGTTTGTGTAAATCGCTTCTTTGCCACCACGCAAAATCACCGCATTACCGCTTTTAAGACAAAGCGATGTCGCATCGGGGGTTACATTCGGGCGTGCTTCGTAAATCATAGCAACCACACCGAGAGGGACTCTCATTTTGTGTATTTCAAGCCCGTTTGGACGGGTAAAAATTTCGCCCGAGCCAATAGGGTCATCAAGTTCCGTAACCTTGATTATAGCATCACATATGATGTCAATTCTTGCCTCGTTTAGCATAAGACGGTCAAGCATCGCATCGCTTATTCCGTTGTCCTTTGCGTTTGCAAGGTCGATTTTATTTTGCTCAATAATCTCACTTTTGCCAAAGCGAATAGCACTTGCAATTGAAATGAGAATGTTGTTTCTTTCTTTACCGTTAAGGGAAGAAAGTGTGCGTGAGGCAGTCTTTGCACCCTCGCAAATTCCCTTAATATATTCAAAAAGTTCCATATTAGTCCTTCCTTCCCGCAAAGTATGTTCCAACATGCTTTCCGTCGAGAATGTCATAAAGAATAGCGGGATTTTCACCGTTTATAATAAGCATAGGAATTCCGTTCATTGACGCAATACTTGCCGCATTGATTTTCGCAATCATACCGCCTGTGCCTCGTTTAGTTCCCGCGCCACCCGCATAGGAGCGAATTTCGTCGGTAATAACCTCAACTCTGTCAATGAGTTTGGCATCGTCAAATTTTCTTGGGTCTTTGTCGTAAAGACCGTCAATGTCGGAAAGGTTGATAATAAGATCCGCTTTACAAGCAATAGCAACATATGCACTTAATGTATCGTTACCGCCAAAGTCAAGACCTTCGCACGAAACGGAGTCGTTTTCATTTACGATAGGCACACAACCCATTCTGATAAGAGAGAAGAATGTGTTTCTTGCAAGTTCAAGTCTGTGTGGGTCGTCAACAACATCTTTCGTCATAAGAATTTGCGCCACAGTGTGTCCGTAATTTGAGAAAAATCCGTCGTAAATCTTGACAAGTTGACCTTGACCAACCGCCGCACACGCTTGCTTTTCGGCAAGAGTTTTTGGGTATTCACTCATTGCAAGTCTTGCAAATCCTGCACCAACCGCACCGGAACTTACCATAACGACCTCGTGTCCTGCGTTTTTGAAGTCCGATACCGCCCTTGTCAAAAGTTCAATGCGTCTTAAATTGAGCGCACCGCTTGGATATGTAAGAGTTGATGTTCCTATTTTTATAACTATTCTTTTGCAATTTTTTATAATGCCCATAAGTTTATCTCCAAAAAATCTTGAAATTTAGCATACTGTGGTGTATAATCTATTTAATAAATATATTATACATACGAAAATATAAAAATTCAATAGTTTTGGAAAAAGAGATAGGAAAATGAAACAGAAATTTTTTGTAGAGATTGCAGGTGTTAGACTCGGAATTATCTCCGAGGACGGACAGGAATATGTTGAAAGCGTCGCAAAAGCGGTAAATGATAGAATAAATCAAATGGTAAAGGGACGCAAAAATTGCTCACTTGTAGAGGCTGCGATTTTCTGCGCTATGGACTTTTATAGCACAGGCGAGGGTGATGATAGAAAAATCAAAAATCTCGAGGCTCAAATTGCGCTCTACCAAGCAAATGTCAACCTACTTAAAAAGGAAAATGAGGAACTTAAAGCACGCCTCAACAAAAACGATGGACAATAAAAAAGCCCTACCTGAACTACTTAGTCCCGCACAGGATATGAGCGCATTAATCAGCGCAATTTCCTCGGGAGCAGATGCCGTCTATTTCGGCACAAACCTTTTTAATGCGAGAATAAAAGCGAAAAATTTTGACCTTGACGCATCAAGTGAGGCAATTAAACTTTGCCACGCTCACGGTGTCAAGGCATTTGTCACGCTCAATATTTCAATACTTGATAAAGAAATCCCAACTCTTCTTGAATATGTTACTCGTCTATATAACGACGGTGTTGATGCGCTCATCGTTGCCGACCTTGGAATTATCTCGCTTTTGAGAGAGAAGTTCCCTGACCTTGAAATTCACGCAAGCACACAGGCAAGTGCGCATAACCTTGACGGAGTTGATTTCCTTTCTAAAATGGGAGTTCGACGCACTGTCGTCGCTCGTGAACTTGATAAGGAAAGTATCACTCATATATGTCAAAATGCAGATGCCGATATTGAAATTTTCGTTCATGGTGCGCACTGTATGTCCGTTTCGGGACAGTGCCTTATGAGTTACGCAATGGGCGGAAGAAGTGGAAACCGTGGAGAATGTGCGCAACCGTGTCGATTGCCGTATGCAATCGAGTGCGGAATTCGGAATTCGGAATTCGGAGTGAATAAGGAAAATTGCTTCGTAGCGGATAGAAAAAGTTCAAACCGCACTAAAACGGAGTTCGCCCCCCAAGGCTCTTGGGCGGATCCGGAGGCAAGAGGCTGTATGAATGTTGCTTCGAAACAAATTCAAGCACCTCACATTACACAAAACCAATTTTCGCCCACAGGGGCGTCCCTGTATCCGCTTAGTTTGAAAGATATGTCACTTTCGGGCAGTATAACTGAAATTATCGACACAGGTGCGCGCTCCCTCAAAATAGAAGGAAGAATGAAGAGTAGCGACTATGTAGGCGGAGTTACAAAAATTTGGCGAGGACTTCTTGACAAAAGGCAAAACGCAACGCAAAAAGAAAAAAATGATCTATCGAGCATTTTTTCAAGACAAGGATTTACCGACGGATATTTTAGAAATAAGATAGATGACTCAATGCTTGGCATTCGTTCCGAGGAGAACAAGGAACAAACAAAAGGGCAAAATATAGACACATTCCCCCTTGAAAAGCCGAAAATTGATATATACGCACGCTTTTTCGTAGATGAGGGCGCACAATTAACCCTTGTCCAAAAAATCAAGGGCGAAACAAGACAGGTAACTGTAAGCGCCGATATTGTTGAGCGCGCTCAAAATGTGCCAATGAGCAAGGAAGATATAATAAAAAACCTTTCTAAACTCGGCTCAACACCGTTTGCCCTTGGCGAAATTACAGTGGAAAAAGATGATAATATAATGGTCAGAGTGTCCGCTATAAACGCACTTCGTCGTGAGGCAGTAAATAAACTCCTAATAGGCGAAAGAAACGCTCAAAATATAGCCTATGCCCCCAAAAAACGCACACATAGTGCGAAAAAACTAAAAACCGCACTCTTTACCTGCCCCGAGCAAATCCCCGAAAATGCACACTATTTTGACCGCATTTATGTCCCTTGCGATAAGTATAAAAACGGTTGCTTGGCAAACGGAGTTTATCTTCCCCCTGTTGTTCTTGATAGAGAATGGCAAGAGATAGAAAAAATGTTAATTGATGCGAAAAACGACGGCATAAAATATGCCCTTGTGTCGAATATCGGTCAAATCAAGCGAGTAAAAGCACTCGGCTTTGAAATCAGTGCCGACTTCCGCTTTAATGTCTTTAATGGCGAAAGCGCCTGCGTGCTTGATAGCGAGGGATTTGAGAATGTAATCCTCTCACCTGAACTTACCTTGCCACAGGCAAGAGATATTACCCCATGTAGCGTTATCGTATACGGAAAAATCCCTGTTATGACCACCCATAAATGCGTCCTTAAAACGAGCGTTGGTTGTGATAAGTGTTCGGGATATTTGATTGACCGCACGGGCGCAAAAATGTTCGTTTCGGGCATATACGGTCACCGAAATATAATCTATAATAGCGTGCCAATCTATATGGCGGATAAAATGGACACACTTAGCGCATTTTCGCACCATTTCATATTTAGCGATGAAAGTGCGAGCGAATGCGAAAAAATCATAAATGCCTATAAAAACGGCACACCCACAAGTGACAAAATCAGGAGAATAAAACAATGAAAATAGTGCTTGCATCTGCCTCGCCGAGAAGGCGGGAACTTCTTTCAATGGTGCATAAAGACTTTTCGGTGCGTGTTTCCGATATTGATGAGAGATACGACGGGACAAGTGTCTATGAATGGATAAAATCCCTCGCAAAATCAAAAGCATATGCCGTCCCTTCAAACGATGATGAAATAGTTATCGGTTGCGATACCGTTGTCGTTAATAAAGGCGAAATCCTCGGCAAACCCAAGGATAGAGAAAATGCAATTTCAATGCTAAAATCAATGTCAAATACAACTCACGAGGTCGTAACGGGCATATGCGTCAAAAAGGGAGAATTTTATTACACCGACGCAGTCGTTACCAAGGTCACAATGCGTGAAATTTCTCTTCACGAAATCGAAACATATGTCGATACCCATACCCCACTTGATAAGGCGGGCGCATACGGTATTCAAGAAATGGCGGGCGCATTCGTTTCACATATCGACGGCGACTATTTCAATATCGTAGGACTTCCCCTGTGTCGTTTAACCGAGATTTTCAAGGAACAATTCGGGGTGAGCCTAATATGACGCAAAACGAGAAAAAAGAGATAATGAGAGAAGTTGTTAGCGTTCTCAAAAACCGCTATCCCGATGCTAAATGCTCCCTCGAATATGAGGGCGATGCGTGGAAACTTCTCATAATGGGACGACTTAGCGCCCAATGCACCGATGAAAGAGTAAATATCGTGTGCCGTGACCTGTTTCGTGCATTTCCAACCGCAAGTGATATGGCAAATGCCCCACTTGAAAAAATCGAGGAAATCGTAAAGCCTTGCGGACTTTATAAAATGAAGGCTAAAAACCTAAAAGACGCATCATATCGCCTTGTAAACTCCTATAATGGCATCTTGCCCGATACAATGGAAGAACTTTTGAAATTCGAGGGCGTAGGGCGTAAAATTGCCAACCTCTTGCTTGGCGACCTTTACGGTAAACCCGCAATCGTTGCCGATACTCACTGTATGCGCATATGCGGAAGACTCGGTATGTCCCGTGACGGAATGAAAGACCCACTCAAAACGGAGCAAATCCTGTCTAAAATTGTTGAACCGAGTGAGCAAAGTGACCTTTGCCACCGCCTCGTGCTTTTTGGTAGAGAAGTTTGCACCGCAAGAAATCCAAAATGTTCCGTTTGCCCATTACTTGCAGTTTGCAAGAATGCAAAACGGTGCTTCGCAAATGCGGATAAGTGACAGTCCAAGAACACGAGCCGTGGCGAAGTGCGATTGGGTATTGGAACTTATGCACGCGACCGAAGGGAGTCGCAAT
>JAZNJK010000213.1:0-2962 GCA_045578005.1 Eubacteriales bacterium
CCTCGTTTTTACAGCCTACACAGTAAACACCGTCGGCGGTTATGCCATTTGCGAAGGTGAGCGTTTCACCGTTGTTATGGCTTTCGTTTTTAGTGTTTGTAAGACCGCAACCGTTTTCGCAGGAGTCGGCGGTTGTGCAGTCGGTATCGCAGTCATGTGCGCCCTTACGGAATGCGTCGCAGGAATTGTAATTATAGATTACATAGTCAGCATCCGAATATGCGTTTGGATCAAGTTTGATCGCCTCGGCATAAACTGCATAGTCAACAGGAGTTGCGTTTAGGAAGTTACCGTTGGCTTCATACGACATAGTTGTGCCATCTCTAAAGTTTTCTCTTGCAATATTAAACTGCTCAAGTGTTCCACAGTAGAAAAACTTAACATTGCCTGTTCCACCATAAAAGGCATATGAAGATTTATACGAGGTTTCGGGCTTTGTTGCATAGAAGGTAACAGGAAGATAATATTCCTTTATGGTTGCAGAGTCGTATGTAAAGGAATGGTGATCGTTTCTTATGCTTCCGTCTGAGTTAAAGTTTACAAAGTGTGTAAATGTTTCGGGAAGTCTGACAATTTCAAGACCGGCTATATAGCTAAGGGCATTATTGTTAATGGTTACCATTGATGCGGGAAGCTGAATTTCCTTAAGCTTTGCTCCCTTAAATGCGCCATTTTGAATTTCTCTAAGATTAGAGCCCTCATCAAAGGTAAGCTGGTCAAGGGATACACAGTTGAAGAATGCTCTACCGTGACCATCATGACCACTGGAAGCAATTACCTCAACCGATGCAGGAATGTTTACTCTTCTTAACGACTTTGCTCCGTGGAAGGAAACGGCTCCAAATTCAGTAAATGTGGAATCCTTGTCAAAATAAACCTCAAGAACGGTGGTTGCTTGAACAATTCTTTCCGTTACAGTGTAGGTGTTTGGAAAATACGCAAACAAAAGCTCGGTGTTTTCAGGCTTATAGTCGCCTGTATTAGCATAGAAGTTATACGCACTTCCGTTTGAGAACGACTTGATTCCCGCATTGTTTGGAAAGTTGATACTAACAATGTTTTGTTTGGTTACTCCGCTTGCGCTTTGGAAAAGGTATCTTCCGTCGCTACGAATATCAGCATATGCAGGGTCAAGTGTTTCAAAACTCTTTACCGAAACATAAACTACTCCTGCACTTGCGGTGTGGTCGCCTGTCTTATACCAAGAAAGCGCTGCTCCCTCTTCGGTTGTTTTAGCGAATGAACCCGAATACTCGGTGATTATGTCGCTTGAATCTCTCTTTGCGTAGAATATCGCCTTATCAACGGTCATATTCTGAAGTTCACTTGCGTCACAGTCAAAGTAGTAAATCTGTGATTCGCCATACACTTTTGCGCTTGCGCTTATTGTAAGGATTGCAACGAATACCATTACGAAAAGTGCGAACATTAGAAGTCTTTTTTTCATAATCTTTTCTCCTTGCGGGGACGCCCCCGCGGGCATATAATTCTTTTACATAATAATTGTATCATATTACTATATTGTTTGTCAATATGCACAATTTACAAATCCCCCCCCATTTTTTGTGCATTTTTACCAAAAATGCACAAAAAAGTGCGGAATTCGGAATGAGGAATGCGGAATGAATTGTGCCTTTGGCACATGAATTGACCTTCGGTCATGAATTGGCTAACGCCATGAATTGTTCGCAAGCGAACATGAATTGGCTAACGCCATGAAGAATGTTGCTCGGAGAGTGTATAAGCAATCCGGACTAAACGAAGTCGGGATTCGCCCACAGGGGCTTCCCTGTCGGAGCTTGCGACCCGAGGCACTCGGGCGGAGTTTGCCTGCCGAGGCTCACCGTCATGAATTGTTCGCAAGCGCATAAAAAGGCTTTGCGAGTGCAAAGCCTTTTAGGCTTATTTTTTGCCGATAAGTCCTGTTGCTTTGGCAATTTCCATGAGGACTGTTGGGATAAGTGACATACCGATACCAACAAGATAGAGATACCAATCAAGATAAACAAGACCAAACACAGTATTAAGACCAGGGATAAGCATAACTACGAGCATAACAAGAACTGAGCCAAGTGATGCTTTATTGAGTGTTTTATTACCGAATGGACCGATTTTGAAGAGTGAATTTTCACTTCTCATATTGAATGCTTGAACGACTTGTGAAAGTGCGAGAACCATAAATGCAAGTGTTCTACCATTATTTAGGTTTTCGGCAAAAATTGGGTTTTCAAATCCGCCAAGGGCATTTATATTTGAGAGTGTTTCAAATCCGCCAACACCAACGATGAAGGCGAAGAATGAAAGGAGTCCGAACACAAGACCTTGGAGAACGATTTGCAAGCCGTAACCGTGGGCGAAAAGTCCCTCATTTTTCGGTCTTGGCGGTTTTTGCATTACATCTTTTTCAAGTGGTTCCATTCCGAGTGCGATTGCAGGGAACGAGTCGGTTACAAGGTTGATAAGAAGTAGTTGCATTGAAAGGAGCGGTGATACATGAAGGAACATCATTGCAAGTAGGACAAGAAGAATTTCTCCTATGTTTGTGCCAAGAAGGAAACCAACGACCTTTTTGATGTTCGAGTAGATACCTCTACCCTCTTTTACTGCATCGACAATTGTTGCAAAGTTATCATCGGCAAGAGTCATATCGGCAGCGCCTTTTGCGACATCTGTGCCTGTAATTCCCATTGCGCAACCGATATCGGCGGCTTTAAGGGCGGGAGCATCATTTACTCCGTCACCTGTCATTGAAACGATTTGTCCCTTTCTTTGCCATGCTTTTACGATACGGATTTTATTTTCGGGTGACACACGGGCATATACGGAGATTTGCTCAACACACGCATCGAGTTCTTCATCGGTCATTGCGTCAAGTTCAGCACCTGTAATCGCTCTATGACCTACTCCAAGAATGCCGAGTTCCTTTGCGATTGCCGAGGCGGTAACAACAAGGTCACCTGTA
>JAZNJK010000214.1:0-11639 GCA_045578005.1 Eubacteriales bacterium
GAAATTAAAACTCGAAATGGAAAAACTCGAAAAATACCTCGGCGGTATCAAAGAAATGAAAAAACTCCCTGGTGCTCTTTTCGTTTTTGTTCCTAAGAAAGAAAGAATCGCTATTGCAGAAGCTCACAAACTTGGTATTCCTGTTGTAGCTATAGTTGGTACAAACTGTGACCCTGAAGAAGTAGACTATGCAATCCCTGGTAACGACGATGCTATCCGTGCTATTAAACTCATTTCTGCTGCTATCGCTGATGCAGTAATCGAGGGTAAGCAAGGTGAAACACCAGTAGTAGAGGCAGAGGTTGAAGCAGTTGATGCTGCTGACGATGCTGAATAATCTTAGGAGGTAGAATAAAATGGCGGCTATTACAGCAAAATTGGTTTCAGACCTTAGAACTAAGACCGGTTGTGGTATGATGGAGTGCAAAAAGGCACTTACTGAAACAAACGGTGATTTTGATGAAGCAGTAAAGGTTCTTCGTGAGAAGGGTCTTGCAGTTGCAGCAAAGAAGGCATCTCGTATCGCATCTGAGGGTGTTGTTGACATTCTCGTATCCGCTGATAAGAGAAGCGCTGCAATGATCGAAGTTAACGCAGAAACAGACTTCGTTGCTAAAAACGCATTGTTCCAAGAATTTGTAAAGGGAATTCTTGCAGTTATTCTTGAAACAAGACCTGCAACAGTTGAAGAACTCAATGCAAAGCAATATAACGATTCTATGACCGTTGAAGAAAAGAGAATTGAAATGGTTCAAACTATCGGTGAGAACATGAACATTCGTCGTTTCGTAATCGTTGACGGTGTATTGTCAACTTACATTCACGGTAAGGGAACAACAGGCGTTATCGTTAAGTTCAACACTGACGATGCTATCGCTGATACCGAAGCATTCGCTGAGTTCTCAAAGAATATCGCTCTTCAAGTAGCAGGTATGCCTGTTCCTTATCTCAACAGAGACGCAGTTCCTGCTGAAGTTGTTGAAGAAGAAAAGGCTATCATTATGGCTCAACTTAAGAACGATCCAAAGAACGCTTCAAAGCCTGAGGCAATTCTTGAAAAGATGATTTTCGGTAAGATCGGTAAGTTCTATGAGAAGAACTGCTTGGTTGAACAATCATATGTAAAGGATGACAAGATGTCCGTTGGTCAGTATGTAGATGCTACTGCAAAGGAACTTGGCGGAGCAATCGCTATCGACGCATTCTTTATGTTCGAAAGAGGCGAAGGACTTCAAAAGAAGGAAGAAGATTTCGCTGCTGAAATCGAAAAGATGGTAAACAAGAAATAATTTATCATTTCTAACAAATAATTTAACCCTAACGGAGAAATCCGTTGGGGTTATTTTAATGTTATTTTTTATACGACATAAAAAATACTCTAAAATTTCATTTTTAACTGTTCAAAATGATGATTTTTTTGCAAATTGTGTAAAAATTTTCAAATAGGTATTTACAAAATGAGAATTATATAGTATTATATAATATATAATAATAAAATTTAGGAGAATATCGTGAAAAGCGAACAACCTATTTACAAAAGAGTTTTGCTCAAATTGTCGGGCGAGGCTATTTCCGCAGGAAAAGACGGAATTTTAAAATTTGATTACATTCAAGAGATTGCTTCGGTAATTAAAAAATGCCTTGATGAAGGTGTTCAAATCGCTATTATCGTTGGCGCTGGAAACATTTGGCGCGGTAGAAGTGGCGAAAATATGGATAGAGTAAAGGCTGACCATATGGGAATGATGGCAACCTGTATTAATGCATTAGCATTACAGGAGAGTTTTTCAAGAGCCGGAATTGATGCAGTAGTTATGACCGCTGTGGAAATGAAAGCATTTGCAAAGCCATTTGTTAGAGACGATGCTATTGAAGCACTAAATAACGGAAAAGTCGTTATTTTTGGTGCAGGACTCGGTATTCCTTTTGTATCAACTGATACCGCAGCAGTTGTTAGAGCATCTGAAATTGGTGCTGATATAGTGCTAATGGCTAAAAATATTGATGCAATTTATTCGGCTGATCCTCGAAAGGATAAAAACGCGGAGAAATTCTCAAATATAACATATAAAGAAATTCTTGCAAGAGGTCTTGCAGCAATGGACTCCACCGCAACTTCGTTTGCTATGGATAACAATATTCCAATCCATGTATTTGGACTTGATAAATCGGAAAATATTTATAAAGTAATAATGGGTGCAAAAATGGGCACCGTAGTAGAAGGAGAATAAAAAATGAAACTCAGCACAAATGAATTTGAAGTAAAAATGAAAAAATCTATCGAGGCATATAAGAATGAACTCGATTCCGTTCGCGCAGGAAGAGCAAATCCTAATGTTCTTTCAAGAGTTATGGTTGACTATTACGGAACACCAACACCTGTTAACCAAATTGGGTCAGTTTCAACACCTGATGCAAGAACAATCGTTATTCAACCATGGGATTCTTCAACATTAAAGAATATTGAAAAATCAATTTTGGCATCTGACCTTGGTGTAACTCCTGTAAATGATGGAAAGGTTATTAGACTTGCGTTCCCACAACCTACCGAAGAGCGTAGAAAAGAACTTAAAAAGCAAGTTTCCAAACTCGGTGAAGACGCAAAGGTTGCAATTAGAAATATCCGCCGTGATGCTATGGATAAAGCAAAGGATATGAAGAAAAACGGAGAAATGACCGAGGATGAGCAAAAGGCTTCTGAAAAACTCGTTCAAGATATGACTGACAAGTTCATTAAAGAGATTGATTCAATCACCTCCGCAAAAGAAAAAGAAATTATGGAAATATAATTCGATAAAGGACCACAAAAGTGGTCTTTTATTGACTAAGGTGATATATGTTTTTTAAAAAGAGAAAAAAAGAAGAAATATTCGTTGATGAACGCCTGTCCCACATTGCTTTTATAATGGACGGAAATGGTCGTTGGGCGAAATCTCGTGGTTTACCTCGAACTTTTGGACATAAGCAAGGTGCGATTGCATTTGAGAAAGTCGTGCGTGAATGTTCGAAACTTGGAGTGAAGACGGTTACTGTATATGCGTTTTCTACTGAAAATTGGCGCAGACCAAAAGAAGAAGTTGATGCTATAATGGCGCTTTTGTCCGAATATATCGAACGCGCTCAAACTGAAGAAGGCACAAGATATGTTTTTCTTGGCGACAAATCGGTTTTGAGTGATGATTTAAGGGCAAAAATGGAACACCTCGAGGCAACATCCGAAAATCGCGAATATACACTTAATATTGCATTTAATTACGGCGGTAGAGCCGAATTGATAAATGCTTTTAACGAACTTGCAAAAGAAAATAAGAGTGTTATTACCGAAGAAGATATTAATGCTCATCTTTATACAAGATCATCTAAAGATCCCGATCTTATTGTTAGAACCGCAAATGAGCATAGAATTTCCAACTTTCTTTTGTGGCAATGCGCATATTCGGAATTTTATTTTACTGATGTATGTTGGCCTGACTTTGATGAAAAACAACTTCATAAGGCTATAAAGAGTTTTTACCAACGAAAAAGGAATTTCGGTGGTATTTAAAAAAGGAGAATATATGAAAACAAGAATTTTAACCGCCATTGTTGCGATTGCTTTGTTTGTCCCCGTTTGTATTTTTTCGCATACAATCTTTTTTTCGGCAGTAATGTCGATTTTATCCGTTGTTGGCGTTTACGAAATTTCTAAATGTTTAGGTCAACACAAAAGATGGGCAATTACAATTCCAATGTATATAATTTCGGCAATTCTTCCTGTAGCGAGAAGGGTGCTTGTAAAACAGTCGTATTTTTTCTCTCTTGCTATGATTGCAATATTTTTTATGCTTATTTATTGCCTTACATATGTTATGTTAAGGAAAAATCAAGATAAAATCTCTGATGTTATCACATTGTATGGTTTGTTCGTATATGTAGTTGGATGTTTTTCATCAATCGTTTGCGTTAGAGAAATGGCAGGCGGAAAATATATTTATTTGCTTATTTTCCTTGGCGCATGGGTTTGCGATACTTTTGCGTATTTTACAGGCAAATTCCTTGGAAAACACAAACTTATCCCCGAAATTAGCCCCAAAAAGACCATCGAAGGCTCTATTGGTGGAATCGTTTTTACAATAGGAGCATTTGTCCTTTACGGATTTATTGTAAATAAGAATTTCGGTGATGAAATAAAACTTTCGTATATTTTACTTGTTGTTTTAGGATTGGCATCATCTATCATTTCTCAAGTTGGAGATCTTGTTGCATCGGCAGTAAAAAGACAGTATGATATAAAAGATTACGGAAAACTTTTCCCAGGTCACGGTGGAGTGCTTGACAGATTTGACAGTGTAATGCTTGTTGCACCCATTACTTATGTAATTTTTCTTATCGCATCATTTTTCTAAGAGGAATTTATGAATAGTTCGAAAAAAATAGCAATTTTAGGCTCGACAGGTTCCGTGGGAACTCAAAGTATTGAGGTTGCGCAAAATATAGGGGCAAATGTAGAACTTTTAGTTGCTAATTCCAATATATCTTTACTCGAAAAACAGGCTCGTGCGCTAAAATCAAAGGTGTGCGTAGTTATTGATGAGAGTAAAGCATCAGATTTGAAAACTCGCCTTGCCGATACCGATATAAAGGTTTATTCTGGTGAGAAAAGTATGCTTGAGGCTATTGAGAATAGCAATGCCGAGGTTGCGGTGAACGCTATTTCGGGATTTGCAGGATTATTTCCCGCAATTGCTTGCGCTAAAAGTGGAAAGCGTATTGCAATGTCTAATAAAGAGGCAATTGTAATTGCATACGATTTTCTTAAAAAAGAACTTGATGCCAATAATGCAGAAATGATTCCTGTTGATAGTGAGCATAGTGCAATATTTCAGTGTTTACAAGGCAAGGGCGATAACAATATTAAAAAAATTATTCTTACCTCATCAGGTGGACCATTTAGAGGTAAAAAACGCGCTCGACTCCAATATATAACCGCAAAAGAGGCTCTCAGTCATCCTACATGGAAAATGGGGCCGAAAATAACGGTTGATTCGGCATCTTTAATGAATAAGGGTTTTGAAGTAATAGAGGCAGTTCGACTTTTTGGTGTTTCTCCCGAGCAAATACAGGTTGTTGTTCATCCACAAAGTATAATGCACTCGGCAGTGGAATACACTGATAATAGCGTTATTGCACAAATGGGCGCTCCGGATATGAGGACTTGTATTCAGTATGCTATTACATATCCTTATAGAAAAGAGCCCTTGGCGAAATCTCTTGATTTTGCATCACTTGCAAGTTTGACATTTGAAAATCCTGATACTGAAACATTTTCATTACTTCCTTTATCCTTTCATGCGGTTCAAGAGGACGGAATTTTGCCGTCGGTTTTGAATGCGTCAGACGAAGTAGCAGTTGATGCGTTTTTGAAAGATAAAATCGGATTTGTTGATATATTTGATATCGTGTCAAAAGTGGTAATGGATTTTAAAAATATAAAAAATCCTACGCTTGACGATATTATATCGGCAGATAAAGAGGCAAGAGAGAGAACCGCTGAAATAATAAAGACGCGTTAATTTACTAACGGAGCCGATTATGATAGTTGTATATATTTTAATTGCTATTTTAAGTTTTGGATTTTTGATTTTCGTTCATGAACTTGGACATTTTATGTTTGCAAAGAAATTTGGCGTTGCAATCACCGAATTTTCTATGGGAATGGGACCAAAACTCTTTTCCAAAAAAGGAAAAGACGGAGTTGACTATTCGATAAGACTTTTTCCAATAGGCGGATATGTCGCGATGGAAGGAGAAGACGAAGAAAGCGACAATCCAAATGCTTTTAATAAAAAACCTGCGTGGCAAAGGTTTATAATAGTTATCGCAGGCGCACTTATGAATATAATTGTCGCAACTATCATTATAACAATTCTAATTTCAACGCATGAAGCATACGGAAGCACAACTGTTAGTAAATTTGCCGATGGTGCAACTTCCGAATCGAACGGTCTTTGTATATACGATGAAATTATAAAGATAAATGGCTCAAGAGTTCATACGGCAAACGAACTTGGTTATGAAATACAGCGAAATGGCTATAAACCGGTTGAAATAACAGTTTTAAGAAACGGCGAGAAGGTTGTGCTTGAAAATGTTGTTTTTCCACAAACCGTATTAGAAGGTGTTGTGTTCGGTGTCCCCGATTTTAGTGTTCTACCTGAGGAAAAGACTTTTTCATCAGTAGTAAAAAATTCATTTTACACCTGTAAATCGACAGTAAAAATGATTTGGGAATCGCTTTTTGACCTTATAACCGGTAGATACGGAGCGGAGCATATTTCGGGTCCTATTGGTGTTACAGGCGCTATAACAACTGCCGCAAAGACAAGTGCATATTCGCTCTTTTACCTAATTGCAGTAATCGCAATGAATTTGGGAGTTTTTAATTTACTTCCGATTCCCGCACTTGATGGTGCGTCACTTTTATTGTTGCTCGTAGAAATGATAACAAAAAAGAAACTTCCCGAAAAAATAGAAGGCACAATAAAGGCAATAGGTTTTGCCCTTCTTATGCTTTTGGCAATAATGGTTTCATTCAAGGATATAATTTATTTATTTAAATAAGAGGAAACATGAAATATAACGATATACGCCGACAAACACGGTGCATTAAAATAAAGGATAAAATTATTGGCGGAAATAATAGCATTTTAATTCAATCAATGACTAATACCGATACCGCCGATGCAAATGCCACAATATCTCAAATAAAGGCTCTTGAAGAGGCGGGGTGTGATATTGCAAGAATAACTGTTCCCGATATTGAAAGTGCCGAAACTATTTCTAAAATAAAGCAAAGTGATATAAAAATTCCCATTGTAGCGGATATTCATTTTGATTATAAAATCGCTCTTGAATCTATCAAAATGGGCGTTGATAAAATCAGAATAAATCCGGGAAACATCGGAGAAGAATGGAAAATCAAAGAGGTAGCAACCGCATGTAAACTTGCGGGAGTCCCAATTAGAATTGGGGTAAACGGCGGTTCTCTTGAAAAACATATTCTTGAAAAATACGGTGCGCCAACTCCGGAGGCACTTGCTGAAAGCGCGTTTTATCACATTAATCTTCTTGAAAAGTTTAATTTTGATAATATCGTAATATCAGTAAAATCATCTGATGTGCGAAATATGATTTTGGCAAATAGAATAATTGCCGAAAAATGTGATTATCCAATACATATCGGTGTTACCGAGGCAGGAGACGATTACAGTGGACTTATAAAAAGTTCAGTGGGTATCGGTTCGCTTCTTTGTGATGGAATTGGAGATACAATAAGGGTTTCGCTAACCGCTGACCCTGTAAAAGAAATTTATGCAGGTAAAGAACTTCTTTCTTCCGTAGGCTTTTATGACAAGGGAAGTATAAAGGTTGTGTCTTGTCCAACTTGCGGAAGAACTAAAATTGATTTAATATCGCTATCAAGCCAATTTAAAGAGAGAATAAAGAATATTGATACAAAAGGCAAGGACATCAAGGTTGCCTTGATGGGATGCGTTGTAAACGGTCCTGGCGAGGCGAAGGAATGTGATATTGGAATTGCAGGCGGAAATGGCGAGGCAGTTTTAATTAAAAAAGGCAAAATAATCAAAAAAATAGCGGAAAATGATGTTATTTCCGTCTTAATTGAAGAAATTAAAATTTTAATAGATGAAGAATAAAAATGAATTTAATAGAAAGATTTCCTAAATACACACCAAGTGATCGTTTTAGCGCTTTTATGGCGGACGCACAGGTGCTTGCAACTCGAGTTGATACCGAAACTCGAATGATGGAGGTTGATGTAAGGCTTGAAGATATTATCACTAAGGAAAAACTTTTTGAACTTGAGTGTGAAATAACAAAAGCCTATAACCTCAATAAATTAAAAATTTACACTAAATATCCGTCCCATTTGTTTTCTATGGAATATATGGAGGATGTTATTTTTGAAAGTTATAGCCGTGGAGCGGTTGCAAAGGGTTTTTTCGGTGAATATACGATAAATTATGACGATGAAACCATTGAAATCAAAGTTCCATTCGTTCAAGGCGGTATTACTCTTCTTGAATCGGGACATACCGATAGAGTAATATCGGATATCATTTTTGATGAATTCGGAATTAGAAAGAATATAGTAATCTCACAAAGAGAAGATTATGACAAAGTAAATTCGATGTTCCAAAACGACTTGATGGAAGAACTCAAGAAGGCTCTTGAACTGTCTAACGGTGCGGGTAATACAAAGGTTAATGATTCGGCTAAAAAAGAGGCTGAGGAAAAAGAATTACGCGCAACCTTCAAAAAGGTTACTTCGTTTAACGGAGAAAATGCAACTGCAATAGTTAAGGACAATACAATTACAATAGGCGCAACAACTTTCGATATTTCGCTTCCCGAATATGTTTTTGGTGGAGAATTTGAAATAGAAAATGTTGTTCCTATCGCAAATTTAAGAGACGGAATGCACTCTGTTTGCGTGCTTGGTGAAATTTTTGATATTTCCGAAAAGCCCATAAAAAAAGGAAAAAGTTTTGCGATGTCCTTCGGTTTAACCGATAACATTTCTTCAATTTACATCAAGGTAGTTGTTGATGCAAGTAAAAAGGATATAGTTGACTCCCTCTTCCAAAAGGGCAATGCTTATGCTATAAGAGGAAACGCTAAACTTGATGCATTCGACAATGACCTTTATCTTGAATATATAGATATAAGCAAAATAAAAACTGTAAAAAGGACCGATAATGCACCCGAAAAAAGAGTAGAATTGCATCTACATACTATGCTTTCTCAAATGGATGCAACAATTGATCCAGCGACTATTGTAAAGGTGGCAAAAGCATGGGGACACAAAGCGGTTGCAATTACTGACCACGGAAATGTTCAAGGATTTCCACCTGCAATGCTCGCTTCCGAAGAACTTGGAATGAACCTTATTTACGGTATGGAAGCATACTTCGTCAACGATACAAACCTACCGATATATGGAGATAAACGCGACGATTTTAGCGGAGAATTTTGCGTATTCGACCTTGAAACAACAGGTCTTTCGAGAATTAGCGATAAAATTACCGAAATAGGCGCAGTTATCGTTAAAAATGGTGAAATTGTTGATTCTTATACGACTCTTGTAAATCCAATGATGGAACTTACTGAGGAAAATATAAAAATCACAGGCATTACCAATGAAATGGTAAAAGATGCAAGAACTATTGAAGAAGTTTTGCCGGAATTTTTGGAATTTATAGGTGACAGGACTCTTGTTGCTCATAATGCGGGATTTGACACCGGTTTTATTCGTAGAGAGTGCCGTGCTATGGGATTTCCCTTTGAAAATACATATCTTGACACACTTGGACTTTCAAGATTTGTTAACTCGGATTTAAAAAGACATAAACTTGACATTGTCGCAAAACACTTGGGAGTAGGCGATTTTGAACATCATAGAGCCTTGGCTGATGCCGAAACCACTGGAAAAATCCTTATAGCGATGTTTGAAAAGTTAAAGAGTGACGGAGTAGACAGTGTTGAAAAATTAGCAAAGACAATTAGTTCAAATACTGACCCCAAAACACTTGATATGTATCACCAAATTATTCTTGTAAAGAATAAAAAGGGACTTAAAAACTTATATAAACTAATTTCTGATAGTTATTTGAAATACTATAAAAAGAGACCGAGAATTCCAAAAACTTCGCTTATGGAATTAAGAGAAGGTCTTATTATAGGTTCTGCGTGTGAAGCGGGAGAACTTTTTGAGGCTATTAAAGAAAACCGCAGTGAAGACGATATTGAAGAAATCGCAAATTTCTACGATTATTTGGAAATTCAACCTCTTTGTAACAATATGTTTATGGTTGCAAAAGGAGAGGCAACAGTTGAGGACCTTAAAAACTTCAACCGAAAGATTGTTGAACTTGGTGATAGACTCGGCAAGCCAGTTGTTGCAACCTGTGATGCTCACTTCTTAAATAAAGAAGATGAAATTATTAGAAAAATCATATTGGCAGGTCAAAAATATGAGGATGCCGATAGAGATATAGGTCTTTATTTTAGAACTACCGAAGAAATGCTTGCCGAATTTGAATATTTAGGCAAGGAAAAGGCATATGAGGTTGTTGTAACAAATACCAACAAAATTGCCGATATGATTGAGTATGAAGATATAAGACCATTCCCGAAAGGAACATTCACTCCTAAAATGGAGAACGCCGAGGAAAATCTTCATAAAATGTGTTGGGAAAGAGCGAAAAGCATGTATGAATTTGAAGGAAAAATTCCTGATGTTGTTTCCTCTCGACTTGACAAAGAATTAACTTCAATCATAAAAAATGGATTTGCGGTGCTTTATATAATTGCGCATGATCTTGTTGCGGAGAGTGAACGGCTTGGATATCTCGTAGGTTCTCGTGGCTCGGTTGGCTCATCATTTGTTGCTACTATGGCGGGAATTTCCGAGGTTAACCCACTTCAACCGCATTACAGATGCCCCGTTTGCAAATACAGTGAATTTATTACCGACGGTAGCGTAGGTTCAGGATTTGACTTGCAAAGCAAAAACTGTCCTCACTGTAACGCAAAAATGGATCAGGATGGTCACGATATACCGTTTGAAACATTCCTTGGATTCTACGGAGATAAATCTCCTGATATTGACCTTAACTTCTCGGGAGATGTTCAAGGAAAAATCCACAAGTTTACTGAAACAAAGTTTGGCGCTGAAAATGTATTTAGGGCAGGAACGATAGGCGGTATTGCTGAAAAAACTGCGTTTGGATACATAATGAAGTATATGGACGACCATCAACTTAGCGTTAACAAAGCCGAAGTAGATAGGCTTGTCAAAAAATGCACGGGAATAAAGAGAACAACAGGTCAACACCCTGGCGGAATAGTTGTTGTTCCAAAAGAAAACGAAATATACGACTTTTGCCCCGTTCAACATCCTGCTGATGACCCAAATTCCGATGTTATAACAACCCATTTTACATTTGAATATCTACACGATACACTTCTTAAACTTGATGAACTTGGACACGATATGCCAACAAAATATAAGGCTATTGAAAATTATACCGAAACATCAGTTCTAGATGTTCCTATGAATGATCCAAAGGTTTATGAACTGTTCTTATCTACCGAATCAATTGGCGGTAAGGATCTTTTGAAGGAACTAAAATGTAAGGTTGGAACATACGGACTTCCTGAATTTGGAACAAAATTCGTTCAACAAATGCTCGAGGACGCAAAACCGCGCAATTTCTCGGATTTGCTACAAATTTCGGGCCTTTCCCACGGAACTGATGTATGGCTCGGCAACGCAAAAGACCTTATTGATGACGGAACATGCACAATTTCCGAAGTTATAGGAACAAGAGATAGTATTATGACATATCTTTTGTATAAAAATGTTGAACCTAAAGATGCCTTTCAAATTATGGAAGATACGAGAAAGGGAAAGGCGAAGAAGACCTTTACCCCTGAGCGAGTTCAAATGTTAAAAGACCACAATGTGCCTCAATGGTATATTGACAGTTGTTTGAAAATTAAGTATATGTTCCCAAAGGCACATGCGGCGGCATATGTAATTTCTGCTATTCGTCTTGGTTGGTATAAGGTATATA
>JAZNJK010000215.1:0-5361 GCA_045578005.1 Eubacteriales bacterium
AGCAAGGGTTATGCCTCGCTTGACTACGAACTTGCGGGATATGAGCCGAGCAACCTTGTTAAACTCGACTTCCTTCTCAATGGCGAAATGGTCGATGCGCTTACCTTTATCGTCCATTCCGAAAAGGCTTATCCTCGTGCAAGAAAAATTGCCGAGAAACTCAAAGACAACATTTCTCGCCAACTTTTTGAAATTCCTATTCAAGCGGCAATCGGTTCTAAAATTATCGCAAGAGAAACTGTTAAGGCACTTCGTAAAGATGTGCTTGCAAAGTGCTACGGCGGGGATATAACGAGAAAGAAAAAACTTCTTGAAAAGCAAAAAGAGGGTAAGAAGAAAATGCGTCGCCTTGGCTCAGTTGAGGTTACTCCCGAGGCATTTATGGCGGTGCTTAAACTCGATGATGATAACAAATAACAAAATCGGGCTTTATGTCCATATTCCGTTTTGCCTACGCAAGTGCAATTACTGTGATTTTTACTCACTTGCCTGTCCAAATAACATCAATTTAACAGAATATGTATCGTGTATTTGCGCTCATATGGAGCGTGAGGCGCATCTTTATCGTGATTTTAGCGTTGATACCATATTCTTTGGCGGTGGAACACCATCACTACTTGACTGTGATGATTTCAAGCGCATTTGCGACACGATAAAAAAGTGCTTTAAACTCACACGGGGTGCGGAATTTTCCATTGAGGCAAATCCTTGCACGGTAACAAGGGAAAAACTTGAAACTATCAAATCTTGCGGTGTTAATAGAATTAGCATCGGCTTGCAATCCGCAAACGAAGACGAACTCAAAGTCCTTGGTAGACTTCACTCGCTTGATGATTTTGAACGTGCATTTTCGCTCGCTCGTGAGGTTGGGTTTGACAACATTAGTGTTGATATTATGTTCGCTTTACCTAACCAAAGCACCGAAAAACTGCTCAAAACCATTGACTATGTGTCTAAATTTGAGCCTGAACACATCTCGTCATACTGCCTTAAAATTGAAAGTGGAACTCCATTTTCAAAAATGGATTTAGTCTTGCCAAATGAAGACACGCAATATGAAATGTATCTTGAAATGTGCAAGCGGTTAAAATCGCTTGGATATGAGCAATACGAGATTAGCAATTTCGCAAAAGACGGACACAGGTGCGCCCATAATCTCAAATATTGGCTGTCAAATGAGTATGTTGGGTTTGGTCCTGCGTCGCACTCGTTTTTTGGCGGTGTTCGGTATTCGTTTGAGGGCGATATTCAAAAATACTGCTCCTCTATTCGAGACGGTGGAGTGCCAAAAAAGGTTTTAGAGGAAGTAAACGAGCCTACATTTGAGGAGCGAATGGATGAATATGTTATGCTTCGAATGCGACTTGCAGACGGTGTTTCGCTTGATGAATTCAAAGCGAGGTTTGGCGTTGAGTTTGATAGCGTTTATGACACAGAAAAATACGAAAAATCAAATCATATCATTCGTAAAAATGGCACTGTTTCATTTAGCACGGAAGGTTTTTTCGTCAGCAACTTCATTTTATCGGATATTTTAAAAAACATTTAGTTTGAATTACATTTACCGAAAGGGTTCTTTTAATGCTTTGCATTTCAAGCGCCCTTTTTTGCTTTTTTAAAATTTTTTGAAAAAATTCGAAAATTTTCCAACCGTTTTCATTTTTCGATTGTCTTACTTATTGCAAGGGCAAAAACCCGAGCATTATCAAAGCAAAAATCTAATGAAAAGAGGTATTAAAAATGAAGGCTTTGAAAAACAAATTAGTCGCTTGCCTTTTAGTGCTATGTCTTGCGCTGTCGTTTGTAGCATGCGACCTATCAACACTAATCAACACAGATACCGAGTCGGGAGACAGCGAGGGAGTTTATGCCTATATAGCGATTGACATAAATCCGTCACTTGAACTCACCGTATCCGATGGCAAAGTCGAGGGCGTTCGCGCATGTAATGATGATGCAAGTGTGCTTTTGAGCGGTGAGGACCTAAGCGGTCTTACCCCCGAGGAAGCAACCGAGAAAATCGTTGCTCTTGCTGAGGAACTTGGCTATCTTAATGAAAATAATACCGATGTCAAGATAACCGTAAGTGCCGAGAACGAAGATGACACTGCCGAACTTGAAACAAAGGTAAAAGACGGCGCTAAGAGAGGCAGTTCTATCGCTATTGTAAATTCAAATCCACGCCTTGCTGACGAGCGCGAGGTAAAGGAACTCAAAGAAGAAAATCCTGAACTTTACAAAAACTTCAACCCCGCTAAACTTCGCCTTATCAAATCAATTATGGAATACGATCCCGAAATGACAATAGAAATAGGCGTTGAAATGAAAATGAGCGACCTTATAAAACTTCTTGATTCTTATGCCAAAGAATATGTGGGCATTGTCGGTGATGAATTAAAAGAAAAATTTAACGAGCGCAAGAAGGAACTTAAACTCGAAAGAGAACGACAAATTGCGGAAATTTACGGAGAAGAACATTTTGAGGCTTGGAATAAACACGAAGAACTAAAAGACATATATAGGGAACTCGAAAGAAAGGCTGAAAATGTTGAAATTTCCGAGGAAGATGTAAATGCCATTATCGCCATTATTGGAGAGGAAAATGGTGAATTTATAAAAACTGACGACGGAGTTGTAACCGTCAAAAGCGTTTTTGAATATCTTGACACACTCGCAAAGGAACATCTTGACGAGATTAGAAGTCAGGTAGAGGCTATTCTTGACGCTTACCGTGAAAAGGATTATCCGCTTTCAAACGAGGATCGCGCAAAAATTGAAGAAGCAGTTGGCGAAATGGAAAATGAGTTTCCAACCAGACTTGAAGATTTTGATAAATTCATCGAAAGAATAGGCGAAGGCCTTGACAAGATGAAGGACGAAACCGAACTTGATGACTCTCAAAAACAAGCAATTGGCGAAATAAAAGAGGGTTTTAATACGGCAAATAAGGAACTGAACGAAGAATTCAAGAGTGAGATGGAAAACGCAAAAGAATTCTTCAAAAAGCAAAAGGCTGATAGATTAAGATAAGCGCATCGGCATTGCCCCTTGGATTATTCTCGGGGCAAAAAGCCTTGACTTTATTGCGGAAAAGCAGTAAAATATAGTTGAAATTCGCAATAAGGAGGCAAATATGAGTCTTGACTCGTTAGCGCAAAAAATCGCAAACGGTGATGAACGCGCATTTGAAGAATTATATAATAAAACAAGACAAGCAGTCTACTCTGTTTGCCTTGGAATTGTAAGAGTGCATATGACAGCCGAGGAACTTATGCAAGATACATTTGTTGCCGTTTGGACACATTCGAGCGAATTTAAGGGCGGTAGTTACAAGGCTTGGATATTGACCATTGCAAAAAACAAATCTTTAAACTATCTCAAAAAGCAGTCACACGAGGTTGCGATTGACTTTTTAGAAAACGAAGATATCGGATCTTACGAGAGCGATATGGCGCTTAGCGTTACCATAAGAACAGCGCTTGAAACACTTCCCCCGATTGAAAGACAAATTGTGCTACTTAGAAATTCGGGCGTTAAAGCAAAAGAAATTTCCGACTATCTCGGCATTCCGCGAGGGACTGTGTCGTGGAAATACACCGAGGCTTTGAAAAAACTCAAAAAATACATGGAGGGAACGGAATGAAACGACGCAAAATCGAAAAACAGTTAAAAAAAGATTTATCCATATCATCTCGTTCCGATTTTTCTGTGGTAATGGGAAGATGCAAAACGACGGAAAATGCAAGTGATGTTCTTGTCCCTGCCGTTGGCAACGAGATAGAACACAAAGAATCGAAATTTAGACACCTTCTTTGGATTTTTGGCATTCTAATTCTTGCATGTTTAGTAGTCACTGTCCTTCTTTTTGACGGCAATGACGAAACACCCCTTGGCAACACAAGTGGATATTTTATTATTGACATAAATCCGTCTGTTCGAATCTCATACGACAAAAACGGTTTAATAACCGAGGTGAGCGCCTTAAATGAGGACGCGGAAATCCTGCTCGTTGGGACTGACCTTACAGGCAAAACGCCAAGCGAGGCGGTTTCTCTCCTTTTTGACAAGTGCGTTCAACTTGGATACTTCTCCGCTGAGCGCGACAACAATGCCGTGCTTACAAGCGCAACAAACGAAAACGGTGAGCGCGACGAAAAAATGACAAACGAGATTAAAACACTTTTTGCAAAAGAGTTTTCAAATAAGAAAATTCGCGGTGTTGTAATCACAGGCGTCCAAGACTCGAAACTTGATGAGGGCGCAAGTGAACATGGTATAGATTCTCAAAAATATGCCCTTATTCTCTCCTATCTTGATATGGGCGGTGAACTTGATTTCAATGAGTATGACGACATTTCCATTGGCGAACTTTACAAAAAAATCTCCGATAAGGAAAAGGAATTAAAAGAACAAAACATTGAGGCGACAAAAAAGGAGCATCAAACTATAAAAAATGATATTTTCAACACTTTATTCGAAAGCGTTGAGAGTTTGATAGCGAAAATCAAGGCGTGTATAGAAGGAATCGAGGAAAACTCGGAGTCCGAACACGAAAGAATGCAAAATCCAATGGATATTGAGGGCGAAAAAGGTCAAAAACAGCCACAGGGTGGCTCGCCATCGCACCGTCCTAACGACGGTCAAGGGGGTTCAGGCGGACGGCCTACCGGTGAACTTTCCAACATGATAGACGATATTCATTCGGCGCTTGGCAGTTCGGGAAAAGATGACGAATTCAAGTCGCACTATACACTTTTCACAAGTAAACTTGATGAATATATCAATGTGCTTCAAGATGCAGAAAAATCAAGCGATTGTGAGCGTGCCGTGAACGGAATTCTCGCTATTCTTTCCGAAATGAAGAAAAACGAAAAAAATGGCGAACTTGTTACTCTTATCGACTCATCAAGCAACGAAATACAGTCACTCTATGCGGAATTTTTGAAAAAGTCAGTGGAATTAAACAATCTTAGTGCAAGTGTTGAGGAAAAGAATGCTTCAAGGCTTGAAGCGTTTAAAAATGCGCCACTTGGGAAAAACGATGATGTCGAAAAATGGCAAAAGGATAAGGAACATGAAATTTCATCATCTTGGTTCGAAATGAAAAAGCAATGGGAAAGCGATAGAAAAAACGACTTTAAAAAATAAACCTATTTTTCGTTCACAAAAACCAAACGGGCATCGGTATTTCAACCGATGCCCGTTTTTGAATTTAGGAAAAGCAACTGACGATATGCAAAACTGCGTTTTGATAAGATACACGGTGTTGCCATGATTATATGCAATCTTGCGAGGAGAATTTGACAATTCTTTTTGTGCAATTTGCACAAAAACAAGCGCCCCCCCCCCTATTTTTGTGCA
>JAZNJK010000216.1:0-13028 GCA_045578005.1 Eubacteriales bacterium
TAACCTATATCCAATCCTCAACAGGAGAGGACACAACAATCGGTGGCGAGAGTTTCAAGAGCGTAACCCTTGCACAGGTGGTTGCCCTTGTCCCTGCCGAAATCAAGGAAAACTAATCAAATAACTAAGAAAGACTTTGCAAAACGCAAGGTCTTTTTTTGTTTTGTGATTTTTTGTGCAATTTGCACAAAAAACGGGGGGGGGATTTTGTTTATTGTGCATATTGACAAAAATATCTTGTGTGTGATATAATCATTATGTAAAAAATTAATATGGGAAAATGTCCCAGTTAGGAGAAACAATATGAAAAGAAAGCTATTGACGCTTTTGCTCGTTGTAATTTTCGCATTTATCCTTGCTCTTGCTACGTCAGCAAAGACGATAATATTTGTTGAAGAGGTTAAGGCACAGGATGACTCAACCGTTAAAAACGAGCTTTTTCGTTACGATACCAACGGAACGAACACTTATCCCGCAACCTCTTATTCGGGAGTAGGATTTGAAAAGTATGATGAGGATGGAGATGCTCTTACGTGGATTTGGAAAAAGACGTCTGCTCTTGATACGGGAGAAACACAGTATACCGTAGAGGCAGTTAAAACCAAAACACTTATAAACGACAACGGTGACGGAGTTTTAAATCAGGCGGAAATATCCGAATATAACAAGCTTGTCAGTGTCACCTTTGATGAGGATTGTGGCATAACCAAATTCGGAAATAACAATTCGGGTAGCGGACTTTTCCACAAATCGAGCAACAACGCGTATTTCGTAGTTGTCAACATCCCCGATTGCGTTGAGGAATGGAGTGATTTCTGTTTTAGAAACTGCACAAACCTTGTGGAAATTAACATATCCGAAAACTCCAAGCTCACCGATTTTGGCAAAGCTACGTTTTTCGGATGCACAAGCTTGCAGAGTATTTACATTCCAAAGGGCGTTACCGTATTTAGAACCGAGTACCTTAGCAATCAGCAATATTACGAAAACGGACTTTTCAGAAACTGCCAAATGCTTCAAAACATTATCTTTGCAAAGGACTCAAAGCTTGAAGTGCTTGAAAAGGGTACGTTTAACTATTGCAAGTCACTAAAATCAATCACGCTTCCCAATAGCGTAAAAACAGTTCATCCGAGAGTTTTCTCCGTTTGTGACGTTCTTGAATACGTTAATTTCGGCGCAGGACTCGTTGAATTTGTAAGGGATGCGGACGGTTATGATGAATACGTTTCTATGTTCCACAACTCTAATAAGTTAAAGACAGTAGTCCTTCCCGCAACCTTCAAGGCTGATACCTTGCCTGAAGATTTGTATACCTCGTTTTCTATAAGCAATATCACTGTGTATTATGCAGGCACAGAGGCTGAATTTAAAAAGCTTCAGGAAAAGTTCGCTCTTGATAGCTACGGCACAGGAAATCCCGGAATTACAAAGGCAACCTATAATTATATCTCTCCATGCGACGCCTTCTACGGAGAAGAGCATCTTGGTGAAACAAAAATAACTTATCCAAACGGATTTGATAAGGCAGGATCAAAAACGTCCGGATGCACAAGAGAGGGATGCACGCTTAATGAAACTATTGAGCTCGCTCCAATCTTCAAGGCGCTCGGCTATTCCATTCCCGAATACGACCCATATTCCGCAATCTACGCAGGATATCAAATCAACGATATGACCCTTTACCGCGAATACGTTGATATGTATGGTTCAATCGGCTTCGGTATTGCTATCGCAAACTCAAATAGCGTAGGTTCTCTTGTTGAAGTGGGCGAAAACGGAAACGTCGTTCTTGTAGCTGAAAAGGGACTTAACACAGATATCGAAATCAATGAATACTCCGTGTTCAAGCTTTCAATGATGGGCTTTAATGAAACTCTTGCAAGTAGCCTTTCACTCGTAATCTCCGCATACGTGTATGCAGATGCCGATTGCAACGGTGAAAAGGAACTCAGCTTCATTCAATACGAAATGGCAAACGAGTCAAACAATGTAGTAAACGGCTTTAACACCGTAACTCTTGAAAGAGCGTATTTCAACCTCTACCCCGAGAAAAAGGATAACGAATAAACCAAACCTTAAAAACCGCACGCCCTTGCGTGCGGTTTTTCTTGACAACAATTATTTTATGTGTTAATATTATTTTACCATATAGATAGAAACTCATATAAGGAGAAACTATGCCGAGATTTTTTATAAGAGCAGAGGCGGTAGACCTCGATGCTAATACACTTAAAATAACAGGCGACGATGCTCACCATATCGCTCGCTCATTAAGAATGGCAACGGGTGAGAAGATAAGCGTGTGCGATATGCAAAAACATGTTTACGAATGCACCCTTACCGATATAAAGGACGATATCGTTGTTGCAACCATTGACAGTATAACCGATAGCGACACCGAGCCGAGCGTGAAAGTTAGTCTTTACCAAGCAATCCCAAAGGGCGATAAACTTGAAACTATCATTCAAAAGTCAATCGAGTGCGGTGTCTATGAGATAATCCCGTTTGCCACCGAGCGCTGTATTGCCAAAATCGACAAAAAGGACGCACCGAAAAAGGCACAACGCCATAATAAAATTGCCGAAAGTTCTGCAAAACAGTGCGGAAGAGGAATTATCCCAAATGTGTCCGAGGCTATGAGTTTTAACGAGGCGCTTAATAATGCCTTCAAAAACGACATCGTAATTCTATGTTATGAAGGCGACGGAACAACAAGTCTTAAATCAATCCTTAAAGAAAACGAAAAAGCCACTTCAATTTCCCTCATAATCGGTGCAGAAGGCGGATTTAGTCAAAAGGAAGTTGAGGCGTTCAAATCGAAGGGCGCACACTTAGCGGGCCTTGGCAAAAGAATACTTAGATGTGAAACCGCACCGACCTTCGCTCTATCGTGCATTATATACGAAAAAGAATTGTGATTTTTGGTGAAAATGACAAAAAAATAGTCAAATTGAACAAAAAAATATAAAAAAACACTTGAAAAAACGAATTAAATAGTGTAAAATGAACATATCGAATGCACAAAATGCACAAAAAAGACATTATGGAGGAAATGATATGTCTAACAGATTGTTTCAAGGAATTATTCACCAAATGCACGACACGATTGATAGAGTTATCGGTGTTATTGACAGTGCAGGACTCGTAATTGCGTGTAGTGAACTTTCCAAGATTGGCGAAACAAGATCACAGGTGAAGGAAGAAATGGCATTTACTACTGATATGACAGTTCTTGACGGCTTTACCTACCAACACATTGGCAACAGCGCAACCGCAGAGTTTGCAGTGTTTGTCGAGGGAGAGGATAAAATTGCTGAAAAATACGCATCAATCCTTTCAATTTCCTTGGCTAACATCAAAAATTACTATGATGAAAAGTTTGATAAGAGTTCATTTATCAAAAATATCATTATGGACAACATTCTCCCCAGCGACATTTATGCAAAGAGTAGAGAACTTCATTTTGACTCTAACGAGCAAAGAGTAGCACTTCTTGTTAGATTTTATTCAGGAACTGAACTTTTGCCGTTTGACATAATTCAAAATATGTTCCCCGACAAAACAAAGGACTATGTTATCGCAGTTGGTGAACAAGATATTGTAATCATTAAGGAACTTGTGGCTGATACAAGCACACAAGCAATCGAGAAACTCGCGCAAACAATATCCGACACTCTCAATACTGAGTTCTATTGCAAAGTAGGAATAGGTATCGGAACAGTTGTCGATAATATCAAGGACCTTGCCCGTTCTTATAAAGAGGCTCAAATCGCTATCGAAGTAGGTAAGGTGTTTGAAAGCGAAAAGGAAATTGTAAGTTACGAAAACCTCGGCATAGGTAGAATTATCTATCAACTTCCTACCACCCTTTGTGAAATCTTCCTCTCCGAAGTATTCAAGCACGGTTCTCTTGAAACACTTGATAAGGAAACACTCCAAACAATTCAAGTATTCTTCGACAACAACCTCAATGTGTCTGAAACATCAAGAAAACTTTTCGTTCATAGAAACACTCTTGTATACCGTCTTGAAAAAATCAAGAAACTCGGAGGACTTGACCTTCGTGAATTTGAACACGCTATCACATTCAAGGTAGCACTTATGGTTCGTAGGTATTTGACTGCAAAGCCAATTAAATTCTAAAAAAACAAAAACTCCGTTATCGGAGTTTTTGTGCGTAATAAAAGCATGAAAAAACTGTTGCAAAAACAAGTTTCGCTTACCCTTGTGTCGATAATTTGCCTAATTTTCGCTTGTCTTGTTATAAGTTTGTCAATCCTTGTAACGAATATAAGCATAAAACGGGCGCAAAGAGAATACGATAAGTCGTTGAGCGAAATTAAAACCGAGTATGAGCAAAGTTTTGCATCTCTTAACGAAATGTATAATGCTCTGCCGAAAGAACAAAAAAATACCGAATTTTTCAAGAAACTCGCATACATTGACGCATATTATCGTTCGCTTTATGCTGGCGATATAGATGAATCGCGTCTTTGCTACTATCTTATGCAAGGATACATTTCGGGTGTCGGCGACAAACATGGCGAGTATTATACCGCCTCGGACCTTGAGGCGCTCATTCGTGAGAGTGACGGCAAAATGTTCGGTATCGGTGTTAGTGTCGTGTATAATAGGGAATACGATGCTATTGAAATTCTTACAGTAACCGAAAATTCCCCCGCCGATAAGGTTGGACTTGGCGCAGGTGATATCATCATTTCCGTCGAGGGAGAGCGTGTCACACTTGAAAACTACTTTGCCTCGATAAATAAGGTGAAGGGCGAAAAAGGCACAACCGTCACCCTAACCGCCTTGAAAAATGGTGAGGAATTGACCGTTACCTGTATCCGTGATGAAATAACAATCACCACCGTGTCGTATCATAAATACGCACTTGATAACACTATCGGAGTTGTCCGTATTTCGGGCTTTAATGACGAAACGCCAAATCAAATGAAAACCGCACTTGAAACTCTTGTAAAGGACGGAGTAACCTCGGTAATCTTCGACCTTCGTAACAATTCGGGTGGCACACTTGATTCCGTTACCGAAATGCTTGACTACTTGCTTCCAAGCGGTGACATTTGCCACATTCTTGATGCAAGCGGAAAAACAACTCAAATTTTCACATCAAATAGCGACTGCTTTGACCAAAATATAAAAATGGCAGTTCTTATAAATGAGAATACCGCATCCGCTGCCGAACTATTTGCATCTTGCCTAAGAGATTATGAAAGAGCGATACTTGTCGGCACTAAATCCTATGGCAAGGGTTCAATGCAAACAACATATATGTTGCCCGACGGAACAGGACTCAAACTCACAACAAATACCTATCTTCCCCCATGCTTGGTAAGTTACGACGGAATAGGAATTACTCCAAAACTCGTTGTAGAACTTGATGAAACGCTTAAAGATAAGAATTTCTTCAAAATTACCGATGAGGAAGATAACCAACTCCTTGCCTCGGCAGAAGCACTTGGCTACACTAAAAATTAAAATTAATATATGAAAGGGCGCATTTGCGCTTAGGTGAACAAAATGGAAGAGCAAAAGACCAAATATACTAAAGAAGGCTACGCGAAACTTCAAGAAGAATACGACTATCTTAAAAATGTCCGCCGTGCGGAAGTAAAAGAGCAACTCAAAGTTGCAAGAAGTTTCGGTGACCTTTCCGAAAACAGCGAATATGACGAGGCAAGAGACCAACAGGCAAAGGTAGAGGCAAGAATTGCCGAACTCGAATACCTTATGAAAAATGCTGAAATCGTAGATACCGACACAGTAAAAAATGTCGTATCACTCGGCACAAGCGTAGTTCTTAAATACACCGACGGTGATGAAGTTACTTATCACATCGTAGGCTCAAACGAAGTAGCACCAAGAGAAAAGAAAATCTCTGACCAATCTCCAATCGGTAGAGCAGTTGTAGGCGCAAAGAAAGGCTCAGTTGTAATTATCGAAACTCCCGCAGGCGAGAGAGAAGCAAAGATTATAGATTTCTACAAGACAAAGTAAGGTGACAAAAATGCAAGAAAATAACAATCAAAACGCAGTAAATGAGGAAGTCGAACTTAGCGAAATCTTGAAGATAAGACGCGACAAACTCACAGCCCTTTGCGAAGAGGGAAAGAACCCATTTGAAATAACAAAGTATGATGTTACAGCCCTCAGTGCCGATGCTATCAAAGAATTTGAGGCAAGAGAAGAGGAACTTAACGCAAGTGGTGAGCAAATCACTGTTTCAATCGGCGGTAGAATGATGTCCCGTCGTATAATGGGTAAGGCATCTTTCGCACATGTAATGGACGATGCAGGCAAAATCCAAGTATATGTATCAAGAAACGATATCGGTGATGAAGATTACGCTTCATTTAAGAAGTGGGACATCGGTGACATCATCGGTGTTGAAGGAATTGTGTTCCGCACAAGAACAGGTGAAGTTTCTATCCACGCAAAGAAAGTAACACTCCTTGCAAAGTCACTTCTTCCTCTCCCTGAAAAATTCCACGGACTTAAAGACCTTGAAACAAGATATAGACAAAGATATGTAGACCTTATCGTAAATCCCGAGGTTAAAGATACCTTCGTTCAGCGTTCAAGAATTCTTAAAGAAATCAGAAATTACCTCGATGGAAAGGGATTTTTGGAAGTTGATACACCAATCCTCGTTCCCCTTGAAATCGGTGCAAGCGCAAGACCGTTTGTAACACACCATAACACTCTTGATATGGATATGTATCTCCGTATCGAAACTGAACTTTACTTAAAGCGCCTTATCGTTGGCGGTATGCATAAGGTTTACGAGGTAGGTAGAATATTTAGAAACGAGGGAATGGATACAAAGCATAACCCCGAGTTTACATCAATCGAACTTTATCAAGCATTCACCGACTATAAGGGAATGATGGACCTCGTTGAGGAACTTTATAAACTCCTTGCCGAAAAAATTTGCGGTAGCACAAAGATTATGTATCAAGGCATCGAAATTGATATGGGCAAGTGGGAGCGCCTTACAATGGCGGAAGCCGTAAAGAAATATTCAGGCGCTGACTACTACGCATGGACAAGCGATGAGGACGCAAGACGCGTTGCAAAGGAACTCCATGTAGAAGTAGATGAAAACGCAACAAAGGGTAGAGTCCTTATTGAAATCTTTGACGCATATGTAGAGGAAAAACTCATTCAACCAACATTCATTTATGATTATCCGGTTGAAAATAGCCCTCTTGCAAAGAGAAAACCGACTGAACCCGCATTTACTGAAAGATTTGAGTATTTCATCAACGCAACCGAGTTCGGAAATGCGTTTAGTGAACTTAATGACCCAATCGACCAAAAGGAACGCTTCGAAAAGCAAGTGGCGCAAAAACTCGCCGAAGAGCCAAATTCAAAGGCAGAAGTAGACTATGACTACATCACCGCCCTCGAATACGCAATGCCCCCAACAGGTGGCCTCGGCTTCGGTATCGACCGCCTCGTAATGCTCCTCACCGATAGCGCATCCATTCGCGATGTCCTCTTGTTCCCAACGATGAAACCCGAAACAAATAACTAAAAAAAGCCGACCCTGCGTCGGCTTTTTTCATTTTTAGACACAATCGCAAGATTGTGTCTTTTTGTGTGTGCAAGAATGGTGCGGACAGGAAAAATAAAAAAGCACTTGACATTACCCCAAGGTAATAGTTTATAATATAGAAAAGGGCGGTGTTACTATGAAGATAAATGATGTGGAAAAAATAACAGGTCTTACGCAAAAGGCCATTCGTTTATACGAAAGCAAAGGGCTTATCAGTGTAACAAGAGATTCTAACGGCTATCGCAATTATTCCGAGCGAAATGTCGAGGAATTAAAGAACATAAAACTTTTTAGAAGCGTTGGAATTTCCATCTCCGACATCAAACTTTTTTTGTTTGGGGTTGTTAGTGTAGATGAACTTATAGACAAGCGCAAACTTGAAATATTGAACGAAAGCGGAAAAAATTCCGAAAAATATCGCATATGTGAGAGTATTTTGACCAAATCCGCTATCGATAATTTCGATATAGAAACTTTCACGGAAAACGAGGTTGTTCGCGAAAAACCCCGTGGTAGAGTTGCCGTAGGAATTGACATTGGCACAACAACAATTAGTGCCGTAGCCTACGACATCGACAACAAGGAGCAGATAGAGGCATACACTCTGCCTCATAAATCCTATGTTTCCGTATCGGACTTTTCGGAGCAAAGTGTTTCTATCATAATGGAAAAAACACAGAAATTGCTCACCCATATACTAAACTCCTATAAAGATGTAGTTAGTATCGGTTTGTCGGGTCAAATGCACGGTATAACATATATAGATGGAAACGCAAACTCCATCTCGAACCTTATAAATTGGCAAGACAAAAGGGCGGATAAAACACTCGCCAACGGAAAAACAATATGCGAGGAAATATTTGACATAACAGGCGAGCATATCTCGACAGGCTACGGAATAGCAACCCATTATTACAATTTGAAAAACAACCTCGTTCCAAACGGCGCAGTCGGTTTTTGCAGTATAATGGACTATTTCGGCATGAAAATATGCGGACTTAAAAAGCCATTAACACATACCACTGTCGCATCAAGTTTCGGTATGTTTGATGTTCAAAATAACCGTTTTATGACGGATAAACTCTCCCTGCTTGGAATTGAAAAGAAATTTTTACCTGATGTCACCGAAAAAAGCGTTATAATAGGAAAGTGCAACGGCATTCCCGTTTCCGTAGCAATCGGAGATAATCAAGCAAGTTTTTTAGGCTCGGTTTCCCAAAATTCAGATACAATGCTCGTAAATATAGGCACAGGTGCGCAAATTTCATCAGTCAGTGACTACTTTGAAACGAGCGGAGATGTAGAACTTCGCCCATTCATCGAAGGGAAATATTTGCTTTGTGGCTCTATCTTGTGTGGCGGTTATGCCTATTCTATGTTGGAAGAGTTTTTCAAAAGTTATACAGTATCATTAGGTATGCCCGAAAACTCGCAGTATAAGATTATGAACAAACTCGCCACAACCGCCTACGAAAAAGGCGAAGAAGGACTTTTAGTTGATGTTTCGTTTTTCGGCAAGAGAAGTAATCCAAGCGCAAGAGGCTCTGTAAAAATGATAGATAGGGAAAACTTTACCCCCTCATCTCTTATAATAGGAGTGCTAAAAGGAATATGTAACGAAATTTACGAACTTGGCGAAAATTTCCCTAAAAAAGCGACACATATCGTAGCATCTGGCGGTGCGGTTAGAAATATTAGCGTGTTGAAAATGCTAATTGCCGACCGTTTTGGCGCATCAGTATCACTCAACCCAACAAAAGAGGAAAGTGCGACAGGCGTTGCCCTTTTCTCATCGTTTGTAACTAAAAATATAAATTACAATAATGGATTTTCAAAATACATTCGTTAAAAGGAAGAATTATGCGTGAACTAAAAATATCTTTTAAAGTAAAAGAACTTCCGTTTCAAGCAGTATCGTTTGACGGTGATAAAAAATCACTCGAAATAATTGCTCAAAATAATAGCGTAAGTGTCGCGGTTTTTTACGACTATAAAGATAAACCGCTTGAACTTGTAAGCGAAGTGAAGTTGAACGATGAAATAGATATAATTCTGCTTGATTATAGAATAGAACTGTATGTAAATGGCAAAATAGCGGACGAAGAATGGCCCTATGGAAATAGACTCTTCGATGATGAAAAAATTGCGTCAAGTGTCGATATTTCGGTTAGTAACTATGTTCCAAAGGTGACAAAAACCCCAAATATAATATCAACTTTTGAAAATGCCGAAGGTTGGAGAGCGGGAAACGGCGTATTTGTCGGAGATTGTATGCCATATAGAAAAAACGATGAATACCATGTTTTATATCTTAAAGACAGACACCACCATAAAAGCAAGTGGGGAATGGGCGCACATCAATGGGAACATATCTCGACAAAAGACTTCGAGGTGTGGAATGTTCACCCAATGGCAGTTGAAATAACCGATAAGGAAGAGGCATCTATTTGCACAGGGTCGTGGATTTGTGACGGGAATAGAGAATATCTTTACTATACCATTCGCCGTCCAATGGGTAAACCCGCCCTCGTTGCAAGAAGCGTTTCCGAGGACGGATACCATTTTGAAAAGGACAAAAATTTTGGATTTGTCATCTCGGACAAATATGAAGGAGCAATCACAAGAGACCCCAAAGTGTTTCGTGGCGAAGACGGACTTTTCCATATGATACTCACAACTAAACTTGTTTGCGAGGATAAGGGTTGTCTTGCTCACTATGTGTCAACCGATATGGAAAAATGGGAAGATTTTGGCGAGCCTATCTACATAGTCCCAAATTCCGACCACCCCGAGTGTCCCGATTACTTCAAATATAACGGTAAATTCTATCTTGTTTTCAGTATTCGAGGAAGAGCAAGGTATCTCGTGTCAGATAAACCTTTTGAAGATTTTGTATCAGTCACCGATGAACTAATCCCATGTGCAGGCGTGCCTAAATGCGCCGAATGGAACGGACGGCTCATCTTCACAGGTTTCAAACCTATCGACGGTTACGCAGGCACAATGACATTTAAAGGCGCAATAGCCACGCCAAACGGAGAACTCATTTTCGAGGAAATTTAACCCATATTAAAAAATTTCACAAAACCTCTTGACATTGACCTTAGGTCATACTTTACAATGTAATTGAATAATGCAAAAAAGTATAAAGGAGAGAGGTTATGAAGAAAAAATTATTTATTGTCTTTGCGTTTGCAATTATGTTCGTTATGATGTTTACAGTAGTTTCGTTTGCTGATAGTGTTCATAACGAAAACACGGTTGATTATGACAAAACTGTTAAACTTGGCTCGCAATTCACATTGGAAGACGGAACGCTCACCGATACAGTTCCCATCTTTGACGGTGAGGACGCTCTTATTTGGTTTTTGCACGACGGAAAGTTGAAATCTATTCACGCAGACGATATCGAAGCGGGCGAGGACGGAAAGTATGTAGAATACCGTAGCGCAAGTGGTGGAGCGCTCATACTTGCAAATGTTATTGTTCATCTTAACAACCAAACCGTTGATATTAAGAACATTGTCGTATTCAATATCATGGACGACGATATTGATACATATTACAATCCAAAAACAAGCAAAACCGTTGAAGGGGCAGAGCCTTTTATACACCTTTGCGAAACATTCAATAAAGATAATAAAAGTCCAAACGGCTCAATGGCTCTTGAATACGCATTTTTAAGACTTGATACTTACAATATCGCAGGTAAAGCGTTTGCATTCTGCACAAAGTTGAAATATGTAAATCTTGAAGATTTGACCTCTCTTGTGAAAATCGGCACAATGGACGGTTTTGATTATGGTGCATGCTTTGCAGGTTGCACTTTGTTGTTCGACGGTCAAACTCTTGACCTTTCACGCACGGCTCTTAAATCGTTGAGTTGGGGAGCACGAGCAGGACAAGGAAATTTCCAACATGTTCCCGTCAAGGAAATCAAACTACCTCAAACACTCAAACAACTCTCTATGGGCGATTTTTCAAACTGCACAAAACTCACTACCGTTTATTTTGGTGAAGCGACAACATCAATCCCAAATAAAGTTTTTAACGATTGCACATCTCTTGAAAAAATTTATTTTAGTGGCACATCTGAAAAGTTCTATACATTCCTCGGTGGCGTCAGCACAACAGAAAATGCTCCGTTTTTCACAGTTTTGGGCGATGGTAACGCAAACTTAATCTCATACAAAAACTATTACGAACTTGATGATAAAAGCGGTAAGTATGTAATTTACGATGCCTACTGTGTAGCATATAACGGCGGTAACCATGAAAAACCAGCCGAGGTAGTATCTTGCACAAGCGGTGGAGTTTGTGAAGTTTGCGCAATCTCACTTCCGGGTATAGCAACTGAGCATACACTTGTTGAAAAAATAGTATATGCAAACGGATTTGATAAAATCGGCACATATACAGTTACTTGCACAAACTGGGATAAATGCACAGTAAAAAATGAATCTTGGGAAATTGAGCCAATCTTTACTGCAAAGGGTTACTCGACAAACTCCGAAAAGAATGCAATCAATGGTGGATATACAATAAAGTCTAATCTACTTGCGCATTACGAAAGCGTAATGAATGAAAAAATCACATATGGCGTTGTAATCGCAAACGCAAACAGTTTCAGTTACAAGACTTTCTTTGACTCGGAGAATAGAGTAAACTCCACAAAGGCACTTCAAGTTGAAATCGACTCACAGTATTCAATGTTTGACTGTGAAATTCACTTCGGCACAAATACCGCAGTAGAACTTGACCTTGTCCTTTGTGCATATGTAATAAACGCAGACGGTGAAGTTTCCTTTATCCAAAAGGATAGCGGAAAAGACATCACAATAGGTGGCGCTCCGTTCAAGAGCATAACTCTAAACAGCGTTATCGCGCTTGTCCCTACCGCCTTAAAAGAAGACTAATAAAGCATAAAATCACCGACTTTTGTCGGTGATTTTAGTTTATAAAACACTTTTTCTTGAATTTCAAAAATTATTGTGCTATACTGTATGTAAGAAATATATATTCGAGTATTCGTGTAGGAGTATTCAATGAAGAAAATACTGTTTTTGTTATTGATACTTTCTGCTCTTTGCTTTGCTTTGGCATCGTGCGAAGAGGAAGAATGTGATCATTTTTTTATTCCCGCTACTTGCAAAACTTTCAAGGAATGCATAAAGTGTAAGGAAACTGAGGTCGGCTTTGGCGAGCATAGATGGGAAGGGGCAAATTGCTATCTTCCGAAAACCTGCTCCGTCTGCGGAGTTACCGACGGCACACCACTTTCGCATAATTGGTCAACTACTCTTTGTGATGAGGATAAATCCTGTCTGACCTGTGGCGCAACCGAGTCTGCAAGGGAGCATAGCTGGAATGATGCCGTGTGCGAGGAGGTCAAGTTTTGCTTGGAATGTAATTACGATGCAGGCGTGCTTGAACACGATTATACAAA
>JAZNJK010000217.1:0-7312 GCA_045578005.1 Eubacteriales bacterium
TCCTTGGCTCACAGAACGACATGGCTACGATCCGACTTAGGCGCAAAAGAAGTATCTGATGAGGATATGTATAACGCAATCATGCTCGCTCATGATGAAATTAAGAAACTCATTATGTTCATCAACAACATCGTAGATGAAATCGGTAAGCCAAAGTTTGCATATCCATCATGCGAATTTGACCACGATATGTTTGATGAAATCTTCGCATTCTGCGAAAAGGATGTAATGTTCGCACTTGATACTGACGATAAGACAGTCCGTGATGCAAGAATGCAACCTATTATGGAAAGCATCGTAGCAAACTTTGAAGAAAAATACGGTGTTTCCGCAATCATCGGTGAACTTATTTATAAAATTCAAAAGAAGATTGTTCGCCGTTGGCTTCTTGAAGACGGCAAGCGTGTTGACGGTCGTCGCCTTGACGAAATTAGACCACTTACCGCTGAGGTAGGTATGTTCAATAGAGTTCACGGTAGCGGTATGTTCACCCGTGGACAAACACAAGTAATGACTATCGCAACTCTCGGCCCAATCTCCGAGTGCCAAATGCTCGACGGTATCGACGATGAAACCGAAAAGAGATATATGCACCATTACAATATGCCTGGCTACTCCACAGGAGAGGCAAAGGCTTCAAGAACTCCTGGTAGACGCGAAATCGGACACGGCGCACTTGCTGAGCGTTCGCTCGTTCCCGTTCTTCCAAGTGTAGAGGAGGTCCCATACGCAATCCGCCTTGTATCCGAAGTTATCTCATCTAATGGTTCAACTTCACAAGCATCAGTTTGCGGTTCAACTCTTGCACTTATGGACGCAGGTGTTCCGATTAAAGCACCTGTTGCAGGTATTTCTTGCGGTCTTATCACCGAAGGCGAAAGATGGATGACCATGATCGACATTCAAGGTCTTGAAGACTTCTATGGTGATATGGACTTCAAGGTTGCGGGAACTCATAAGGGTATTACATCAATCCAAATGGACCTCAAAATCGACGGTCTTACACCTGAAATCATTAAGGAAGCACTTCGTATCACTCATGTAGGTCGTGACCAAATCATCGACGAAGTTATCCTCAAAGCAATCCCTGCTCCAAGAGATGAAGTTTCTGAATTCGCTCCTAAGATGGTTAGCATGAAGATTAACCCCGATAAGATTAGAGAAGTTATCGGTAGTGGCGGAAAGGTTATCCAAAAGATCGTTGCTGATACAGGCGCTAAGATTGATATTGAAGATGATGGAAGCATCTTTATCTCTGCAGTAGATAAGAAGGCAATCGAGTCCGCTCGTGAAATCATCGCAGGTATCGTATTCGAGCCTGAAGTAGGCGCAATCTACAACGCAAAAGTTACAAGAATTATTCCAATCGGTGCATTCGTTGAGTATGCTCCAAATAGAGAAGGTCTTGTTCACATTAGCAAACTTGCAAAGACAAGAACTGAAAATGTTGAGGATGTTTGCAAGGTTGGTGACGAGGTTAGAGTTAAGTTCCTCGGCATCGACGAAAAGGGAAGAGCAAATCTTTCAATGAAGGATGCTCAATAATAGGGAATACCGTAACGGTGCAAACCAAAAACGAACAAAAATTCCAAGCCCCTTGCTAATAAGTAATTGCATATAAAATAATGTTGATAACTTGCAAAGAAATTTGCAAGTTATCTTTTTTATGTCCGTTTTTTAGTCGCGATTGCTACTCTGTTTCAACTGTTGCATTGCAACAGTTTTTCTTTTTGTCATAAACCCCTTTTTTATGAATAAATATATAACATAAGATGAAAAGAAAGGAAATGTTATGACAAGAATTGAAAAGGGACTCAGCGCAAGCGAAGTAGAAATCTCCCGTGATAAAAATGGAAGAAATGTTATTAGCACAGGCAAAAGAATGAATTTTTTTAAATCGTTCATCTCAAATTTATCCGACCCGATAATAAGAGTGTTAATAATCGCTATGAGCGTTAGCATCGTGTTTAAATTTCCCAATATAAATTGGCTTGAAACGGGCGGTATCGGTGTTTCCGTGCTAATAGCAACACTCGTTTCCACCATTTCCGAGTTTTCAAGTTCGGGAGCGTTTGAACGGTTAAAAGCCGAAAGCGAAAATGTTATTTCTCGTGTCCGTAGAGACTCGGTAGTTTGTGAAATCCCTGCCGAGGAACTCGTTGTCGGTGATGTCGTCATTTTGTCATCGGGAGAGCGAGTAAGTGCCGATATGTGTCTGTTAAATGGCGAAATCCGTGTTGATGAAAGTGCGCTAACAGGCGAAAGCAAAGAAATAAAAAAGACTACCGAAAAAGGTAAAAACACAATTCTTAAAGGTAGCCTTGTAACTTCGGGACATTGTGAATGTATAGTTGAAAAGGTGGGCGATAATACTTACTATGGCGCAGTTGCCAATGACCTTTCGAAAAACACACGACCAAGTCCGTTAAAACATAGATTGAGTGTCCTTGCCAAAAGCGTTAGTGTCCTCGGATACATAGCATCAGCCCTTATTGCTTTTGCCTATCTTTTTAATGCGTTTTTTATAGACAGCGCAATGGTGTGGAGCGATGTCCTTTTGAAACTGAAAAATCCTAATTTTGTCATATCAAGCCTTCTAAATGCCCTTACCCTTGCCGTGTCGGTAATCGTAGTTGCCGTGCCGGAGGGACTACCAATGATGATAACCGTTGTCTTGTCCTCAAATATGAAAAGAATGATGAATGACGGTGTCATCGTGCGCAAACTTGTTGGCATTGAAACATCGGGAAGTTTAAATCTTCTTTTCACCGACAAAACAGGCACACTCACCGAGGGAAAATTGAGCGCAAGAGCGGTTTACGATGCGCAAGGTAATCTTTATTCAAATATAAAAGAGATGTCAAAAAACGAAAAATATAAAAAATACTTCACCCTGTGTGCGGGATTTTGCAATAATTCAACCTATAACGGTAAAGTTGCCATAGGCTCGGACGCAACCGATAGAGCGGTGCGAAATTTCATAAAAAACGACCTTCCAAATGCCATAACCCACACCGTAACCCCATTCGATAGCGCAAAAAAATATATGAGCGCAACAGTGTCACTTGACAAAGAAACTCTCGTGCTTTTCAAAGGTGCGCCCGAAAAAATCATCAGTGCGTCATCATCGTTCATTGACAAAAATGGAAATGTTCATTCGCTAACTGATAAAAACGGTATCTATAAGCAATTAAACACTCTTGCAACATCGTGTAACCGTGTTGTCGCTCTCGCTTTGAAAACGGGAAATAACGATACATCACTCGATAAAATCACATTTGTAGGACTCATTTCAATAAGAGATAAAATAAGAAAGGAAGTCCCAAGCGCAATAAAAGAAGTGACAAGCGCAGGTGTTGGCGTAGTTATGATAACAGGCGATAATGTCCAAACTGCTGAGGCATATGCCAAAGAATGTGGAATTATCTCCCCTTGGTCAAGGCGAAGTATTGTTATCACCGCACAAACACTCTCACAAATGACAGATGAAGAAGTGGCAAGAACAATTCCAACCCTCGCTGTCGTAGCAAGAGCGCTTCCGTCGGATAAAACTCGCCTTGTTAAAATCGCACAGTCCCTCGGTCTTGTAGTCGGTATGACAGGCGACGGTATAAACGACTCCGCATCTTTAAAAACTGCCGATGTCGGCTTTTCAATGGGATCGGGCACAGAGGTCGCAAAAGAGGCAAGCGATATTGTCATATCGGATAATAACTTTGCCTCAATCGTTAAAGCGATACTATACGGTCGCACAATTTTCGAGTCAATTCGTAAATTTATCGTTTTCCAACTGACAATGAATTTAGGCGCAGTTGGTATTTCGCTGATAGGACCGTTTATAGGCATCGAAAATCCCGTAACAGTAACCCAAATGTTATGGGTGAATATCATAATGGATACCCTTGGCGCTCTCGCCTTTGCTTCCGAGCCGAGCGAAAGAGAACTTATGAAACAACCACCAAAGTCAAGAGATGAAAAAATCATATCTCTATCAATGCTACGAAAAATATTGCTTAATGGATCATATATTCTCACCCTGTGCGTGTTTTTCCTAAAAAGCGACTTTGTCCCAATGCTTCTTTTAAGATGTGATGAAAGATACATTCTTAGTGCATTTTTCTGTATGTTCATTTTTACAGGTATATTCGTATGTTTCACCTCACGCACCGAAAGGCTAAACCTATTTTCAAAAATTGGTAAAAATAAATCCTTCATAACAATAATGCTACTTATCTCGGTAGTCCAAATATCGTTTATCTATTTCGGTGGTGATGCCTTGCGTGCCACTCCGTTGAAAATTCACGACCTTGTGTGCGTTATTTGTATATCTTTTAGCGTTGTTTTGTTTGATTTTGCAAGAAAATTAGTGCTAAAATACTTGAAAATCAAACCCCGACAAAAACCTCATAAAATCCCCACAATAAAAATAAAACAGTAAATGGAGAAAAGAAATGATACCTAATAAATACTTGCCCGAAGGTTCGCTCCTTAAAACCTATGAAAATATGGAATATATATCGAGCCTACAAGGGCTTGAAAGAGCAATGCAAGAGGGAAAAATCCTTGAAGCAGTGGCGCTTGTGTGCGATAATGACACTCATACCCTTCATCTAAGTCTTAACGGAATAGATGGAATTATAGAGCGAGAGGAGTCTATGCTTGATGATGAAATAAAAGATGTCGCAATCATCACTCGCGTAGGGAAAAGCGTTTGCTTTAAAGTCCTTGAAATCACAAAAAACGAAAATGGCTCACCTCTTGTCCGCCTGTCAAGAAAGGAAGCGCAAAAGGAGTGCGTAAAATCATACCTTGGCGACCTTATCGCAGGCGATATAATCCCTGCAAAAGTCACACATCTTGAACCTTTTGGCGCATTTGTTGATATCGGATGCGGAATAAACTCATTACTCTCGGTTGATAATATCAGTATTTCGAGAATACCTCATCCAAGGGAAAGATTTTCGGTGCGTGAGGAAATAGATGTTATTGTAAAAAGCATAGATTATGAAAGCGGAAGAGTTTATGTAACAGTTAGGGAACTTCTTGGAACATGGGAAGAAAATGCGTCCAAATTTTCAGCAGGGCAAACAGTGTCGGGAATAGTGCGCAGTGTTGAGGATTATGGCATTTTTGTAGAACTCGCACCAAATCTTGCGGGTCTTGCCGAGATAAAGGAAGGGGTTAGTGCGGGGCAGTCCTGTGCCGTCTATATAAAAAGCATCATTCCCGAAAAAATGAAAATAAAACTCGTCATAATCGACACTTATGACCCACCCCTTGCCAAAAAACCTCTTGAATATTTCGTAGATACAAAAACCGTCCTTCATATAGACAGTTGGCATTACTCCCCAAAATCATCAAAAAGAGTCGTAGAAACAATATTTAAATAACAAAAAAGCCCGAAAAACGGGCTTTTTATTTTCAATAAAGAGCGGTTTGCGAAATTTCGATTGCGTAACCTTGAACTTTGTTAATGAAGTTTTCGTTACCGCAAAAGTGAAGTTGCTACGCAGTGAAGTTTGTGTTACACACAAGTGAAGTTGTTCACCAAGGCTCACAGTGAAGTTAAGTTTGCCATTACTTCGCCGTAGGCGAAACTTCACTCACGAAGTGAACTTCACTATCGCAGATAACTTCACTTGCCGGAGGCAAACTTAGTTTTAGCGTGTTCTCCGTTAAGGATAACACGCTAATGCTTGACTTCTTTTTTTGTTAATCGTCTATTTTAGCAATAGGGGAAGTGTCAAGGGAGAAACTTGCGACATCGGGAACTCTGCGCACAGTTTCCACAACCTTGAATTCAAACCAAAATGTGCTTCCATATCCAACCTCGCTTGAAACACCAAAGCGTGAGCCGTGAAGAAGGAGTATGTTCTTTACAATAGAAAGACCAAGTCCTGTTCCAATCTTAGCACGAGTATGCACTTTGTCAACTTTGTAATATCTGTCCCAAATAAGAGGGAGGTCGTCTTCACCAATTCCCGCCCCCGAGTCAATTACCGAAATTCTAACAGTTCCGTCCTTAACCGTTTGCACAACGCGGACGAGTTTGTTAATACCCGTGTAGTTAATTGCATTGTTTATAAGGTTGTAAACAACTTGCAACAGTCTGACTTCATCAGCCATAATGAACACATCGTCCCTGTTTTCAAAGGTAACCTTGTATCCGTTATGCGAGATAAGATGCTCATATCTATCAATAGATTTTCTAACTACATCAGTCAAATTAATCTTCTTAACATCGAGTTTTTGAGTTCCTGATTGGAGTTTTGAAACATTAAGCAAGTCATTTACAAGTGAGGAAAGTCTTGCGGTTTCATCAATAATAACTTGCATATTTTCGGGCGTATTTTCACCAGGAATATCACGCATTACCTCACTGTATCCCGAAATCATCGTAAGCGGAGTTCTAAGGTCGTGCGAAATATTTGCAATAAGGTCCTTTTGCATCTTGTCGAGTTTTGAAAGTTCGCTCACTGCAAAGTTAAGCGTTTTGGCAAGTTCAATAGACTCAATAGTTCCTTTTTCTTGAAAACGAATATCGTAATTTCCCTTCGCAAGTTCCTTAGCCTTGTTATTTATATCAACAATAGGCGAGGACATGTGACGGGCAACGAAAAACGCCACAATAAAGGTTGCAAACACCATAAATAATGTAATAAACAACAGTTGAGTTCGAATTGTTCGAACAGTTGAGCGCACAGGCTCAATAGAAGCGTTGAAGATAATTAAAATAGTATCTCCATGCTCATTAGTTGTAGTAGAAACGCTTATAATACATTCGTTGAGATTGTCCTCGGTAGGCACTCTACCCGCAAAATCATCGGGATTAAATTCAAAATCCTTGAATTTATCTCTTGATAAAATCTCAACAAAAAATCCGTTATTGTCGTTTGCCTTGCTAACCCAGTTTAAATATAACTCTTGACTTGGCTGTATCTTGTGCAAAATGCAGTCAAAATTGTCCGAATGCACATCACAACCGCCAAGCGCCGCATATCCTTTTGTGATGTTAACAACCTTAATACACGCCTCGTGTGAGTCTGATAACTCATTTACAAGTGCGCTTAACTTATCGTTGTCAACATTGTTTGCAACGCTATCACTCGCATCGTATGTATCGTATTTCTTGACATATTCGTAAATAGTAGGCAAGAAGACCGTTTGTGATAGCCACAAAAATATAAGCATTAGTAGAATAAGAGCAAGCATCGACAAAAAGATTTTTGCGCTCATAGAACTGAAAAATGTTTTCTTTACTTTACTCATTCCTTACACTCAAGACGGTAGCTCACACCTCGTATAGTTACGA
>JAZNJK010000218.1:0-3130 GCA_045578005.1 Eubacteriales bacterium
AAATTAAATAAGAATATAACATCCATTACACCCGTTAAAAACATAATGGAGATACATAAATTTAAGAAAGGAGAACGGTATGAGCGCTGTATATGATTCATCAAGACACGCAGTCTATGTAAGTGCATATGACCTTTGCGCATATGTTTTGCGTGGCGGAGATATAAACAGTAGAGATTATAAGCGCGGAAATAAGTATGGCGGAGCAATCGTTTCCCATGTAATGAAGGGAACAAAGCCGAATATTGTCGATGCCTTGTGCTTCACCGAAATGTTCGACGGAATTACCCTTATCGTGTATACATATCCCGAAGGTATTTTGCAAGATGAAAACGGAGTATATGCAATAGAAAAAATTCACACCGTTCCCTATGAACTCGATTTTATCCAAAATGGTGAACTTGAAATATCAATAGAGTCAACGATTGCCATCGCATATATCGCAATGCGTAATCTTGGCGGAAGAGAAATGGACGCGCGACTAACCTTCGTTGAAGAAGGTGGGGAAGAAACTCGCACCTTTGCTCAAACACTCTCATATAAAGAGGCTGAAATGCGTTTCAAATCTATTGTTGAAATGTTCGTTCCCTTTATGAATATACTTTATAGCCGTTCTGGCAAATGTGTCCAACAACTTGCCGACTTGAAATTTCCATTCAAAGGCGGAGTGCGTGAAGGACAAAAGGAGTTTGTCCTCGAATTTTTTAGAGCCATAAGGTCAAGAAAAAGATTGATGGTTCAAGCCCCAACAGGAACAGGCAAAACAATGGCATCACTCTATCCCGCCCTGAAATCAATAGGTGAGGGATATGCCGATAAAATCTTCTACTTCACAGGCAAAGCCACAACCGCCTATTCCGCACTCAACGCAGTAGAAATAATGCGTGAGAGTTTGCCCGATTTTCGCTCAATTCTAATCACTTCAAAAGAGAAGTGTTGCACAAGTTTCAAACCGGGAGAACATAGGAAGTGTGAGCCTAAACATTGTGAGCGCACAGGCGCATTTTACGACAAAATAAATGTCGCTCTTATCGAACTTTTGGAAAACTATCGCACCTATACAAGTGATATTATAGAGTCAGTCGCTAAAAAATATTCGGTATGCGCCTATGAATTGTCCCTTGAACTTTCTGAATGGTGTGAACTTGTAGTGTGCGACTATAACTACCTCTTCGACCTTCAAGTATATCTTAGAAGATATTTCACTGTGCCCGATGCAAATTATGTATTCTTGATAGATGAGGCGCATAACCTTCCCGATAGAGCGAGGGAAATGTATTCCTCAACGCTTGAACGCACAATGTTCAAAAAGTTACAGGCAAAATTTCCAAATAACAAACACATATCCGCACGAATTGATAATGTGCTTGGTAAATTTGATGAGTTTTATGAACTTGCAATGACCGAAAAAAGGGAACACGAAGGACACTTTTACGGTTTTTATATCACAACTCAACTTCCGGATAATATAACCGATGAGTTTAGAGAATTTTTAAAAGGTTGTGAAAAACTCTTCAATAATAACATCAACGATGATGAATTGATGGACGCTTATTATGAAGTTAAACATATGATAAAGGTGTGCGACATCTTCGATAAGCGCTTTACAATGTATATTGAGGCAGTAGATGATAGCGTCAAACTTCGTATTATGTGCCTTGATGTGTCTAAATTGCTTGATGTTTCAATGAAAAAAGGAGTATCAAGCGCACTCTTTTCCGCAACCCTTACTCCACCCGATTATTTTGCCGATATTTTGGGATGTGAAAAGACCGAAACTCTTACACTCCCCTCGCCGTTTGAAAAGGAAAACCTCTGCCTTCTCGGTATAAGTAACCTTAGCACAAGATACGAGGACAGACAAAACAGCGCATCTAATATCGCCAATGTAATAAGGGCAACAATAGCGGGTAAGCCGGGCAACTATATCGTCTATTTCCCCTCATACGCATATCTTAGTGAGGTTAAGGAAATATTCGAAAAACGGTATCCGAAAATCAATATCACCGCTCAAAGCCGTAGTATGTCCGAAAACGCAAAAAAAGAATTTCTTGACTCATTCGATGCTAAAAAAGAAGGCACTCTTGTCGGATTTTGCGTCCTTGGCGGTAGTTTTTCCGAAGGTATCGACCTTCGTGGAGAAAGACTTATTGGCGCTATCATTGTCGGTGTTGGACTCCCAACAATAAGCACTGAACTCAACATCATCAAGGAATACTTTGATAAAACCCGTGAAAACGGATACGCCTATGCCTATACCTATCCGGGAATGATAAAAGTCCTTCAAGCCGCAGGTAGAGTTATCCGTAGCGAGGACGAAAGAGGTGTCGTTGTCCTAATTGATGACCGCTTTGCCACCCTTGAATATAGGGAACTAATGCCAGAGCATTGGTCGCACCTAAAACTCTTAACCAACGCAAATGACCTACTTAGCGAAGTAACTAATTTTTGGAAAGGCACACCCCCACCTCAGGAGTAAATTCTAAAAAATCTTAAAAAATAATAAAAAACTATTGAATAATTATAATATTAGTGCTAAAATATAGTGAAATGTTTTGAAACCACTACATTTTATGTAAAAAGAGGATAAAAAGATGGAAAGAATAACTATCAAGGAAATTTTCGCTTCCCCAAGCACTTTTGCCGATAAGGAAATCACCGTATGCGGTTGGGCAAGAACAATAAGAGCAAGTAATGCTTTTGGATTTATCGAACTTAACGACGGAAGTTACCATACAAATCTTCAAGTCGTTTTCGAGGAAACATTCCTTGACAATTATAAGGAAATTGCAAAACAAAATGTTGGAAGCGCTTTTGTCGTAAAGGGTGTTTTGGTTCTCACTCCCGAGGCAAAACAACCTTTTGAAATCAAGGCAAGAAATATCGAGGTTGAGGGTGCGTCAACTCCCGAATACCCACTTCAAAAGAAAAGACACAGCCTTGAATATCTAAGAACAATCGCACACCTTCGTCCAAGGACCAACCTTTTCAGTGCAGTATTTAGAGTTCGCTCCGTTGCCGCATTTGCAATTCACAAATTCTTCAACGAAAGAAACTTTATCTATGTTCATACAAGTCGGATCGTAGCCATGTCGTTCTGTGAGCCAAGGAGTTGGCACAATAATTTGTC
>JAZNJK010000219.1:0-6552 GCA_045578005.1 Eubacteriales bacterium
GTATACGCTCAACCTCACCACCGAAGTCTGCGTGGCCGGGGGTGTCGATTACATTTATCTTCTTTCCTGCGTAGTGAATAGCGGTATTCTTTGCAAGGATTGTAGTGCCTCTTTCCTTTTCAAGATCGTTTGAGTCCATTACGCGCTCGGTTGTCGCTTGGTTTTCGTGGTAAGCGCCACCTTGTTTTAACATTCCGTCAACAAGTGTTGTCTTTCCGTGGTCAACATGGGCGATGATTGCAACGTTTCTTAAATCTTCTCTAATCATTTTTATATCCTTTCTCGTGATAAAATTTAACAAGTTTACTTTTTGAAAGTCCACCGTATACCATATATCTAATTTTCCGTATACGCGTATGACGCGTTTATTTTAGCATAACTTTTTTAATATGTAAAGGGTTTTAATAAAATTTTTTATAAAAAAATATCACGGCTTTTTAGGTCCGTGACATTTCTATTGATTTTTAAGACTATTACACGGTGAGCGAACACACCAAAAGAAGCACTACAAAGAAAATGACATTAAGCAAGGTAAAAATGCCAAGATACCTTAACTTTGAGCCTGAATTTGTGCGTGAATACTCCGCAAAGGTGATAAGCGAGGCAAGTGAGGCAATAAGTGTGCCTGTGCCACCGATATTGACACCGAGCAAGAGTTCTTTATAGTTATCGGTGAATTTCGAAAGCAAAATCGCACTCGGCACATTTGAGGTGAACTGACACGACAAAGATGAGAAAACGAGCGTGTTTTTATCGAGTAGTGATGACAAAAAGTCGCGCACTGTGTCGATATTTGACATATTTCCCGCAAAAATGAAGAACATAAAGAATGTGCCAAGAAGGAAGTAATCAACACGGAGCAAGGCATATCTATCCATTACGAAAATTGACACGGCAACGAGGACAAGGGCGATATAGTAAGGGATTACCGAGAAAACCATAAGCACGGTAAGGGCGAAAAGCACGAGATAAATTACGCTCCTTGTCCTTTTGAAAACGAAAGGCTCTTTTTTTGTAAGTTCCATTTTACTTTTCGGGAAAAAGAATGCGCAAACGGTGAGCATAAGGACCGAGGCGGCAAACGGTATCGCCATAATCCCCATAAATTCGAGTGTTGGAATCTTAAATTCCGAATACAGGTAGAGGTTTTGCGGATTTCCAAACGGGGTAAGCATTCCGCCAAGGTTTGCCGAGATATTTTGCAAAACGAAGAGCCACGGAGTGTATTTTTCGTTACCTGTTTCGCTTAACACATACCAACCGAGCGGAAGAAATGTGATAAGCGCCATATCGTTTGCGATAAAGAGCGAGCCGATAAATGTGATATAGATAAGAGCGAGGACACAAATACGGAAATTTGGCGTAGAGTGAATGATTTTACGCGCTATTATGCTAAAAAATTTGATGTTTTTAAGTGCGCAAACAACCGCCAAAGTGGCAAACAGGCACGACAAAGTTTTAAGGTCGATATAGTTAAAATACGCACTCGATGGCGGAACAAAAAAGCAAGTTACAACAGCGCACACCGTCGCAATAAGGAACACCGCATGACCTTTTGCGAAGAGCAAAACTTTCTTCATATTCTATCCCCTTTCTTAAACTTCTCTTTTCAACACATATGTTACTAAAAAAAGTGCGATTTGTCAACTATTTTTATTATATAAATTGACTTTTTTTGCTCATTATGTTAAAATATAACCGTAAATTAGAGGTGAAAATATGAAAATTGCAATTATCGGTTTTAGCGGTAGCGGAAAATCAACTCTTGCTCACGCTATTTCAAAAAAGCACTCTCTTCCCCTTCTTCATCTTGACAGGGCGCATTGGCTACCGAATTGGGTTGAGCGCGATAAGGGTGAGCGTGAGGAGATTGTCAAAGATTTTCTCGACGCAAATTCATCTTGGGTAATTGACGGAAACTATACAAAGGTCTTTTACGAAAGGCGACTTTGCGAGGCGGACACGATTATCATTATGCGTTTTGGCGCACTTGCCTGTCTTTTTCGTGCCATAAAGCGAAAAAAGGAATTCAAGGGTAAATCCCGTCCGAGTATGACCGAGGGCTGTGACGAGCGAATTAACAAGGAATTTTTTTGGTGGCTCGTTCACGGCAGTCGCACTCGTGACAAGAAACACGCATTTGATGAAGTGGCGAAAAAATACAAAAATAAAACTATAATCATTAAAAATCAACGCGCTCTTGATGCCTATTACAAGGCACAGGGGCTTGATAACGAGGTGTAATATGGATATTAAAGTTTCAAAATACTTAAACGGAGCAAAGGGTGCTTTGACATTCACTTTCGATGACGGTTGCTATGGTGAAAGCACACTTAAAACTATCGAAATTTTCAAGGAAGTTGAAAAATTGTCGGGTGTTAAAATCAAGGCGACAAGTGCGCAAACTGTGAATTTTGTCAGCCCTTCAATGATTGAAATTTGGAAAAATGCAATTAGCGAGGGCTACTACGATGTTTGCTCTCACTCCGTTGACCACTGTCTTGCATATAACGATGAAACTCCCGAGGAAAAGCGACTTGAAGATGCGGAAAAATCCCGTGAGCGACTTGGCGAAATCTATGGCGAAAAGCCTATTTGCTTTGCTATCCCCGGTGGTGGCGAAAGTGCGGGAGCGTGTGAACTTTTATCAAAGCATTACTATGCTAACCGTGTTGGCGAAGGTCCTATCAATGACCCCGACACTTGCAACTTTATGCGCCTAACTTCCTTTATCGGTAGATTTGCATACGAGGACGCAGAGCCTTGCAAGAAGTTTATTGATGAAGTCGTTTCCACAAACGGTTGGGGTATTCAAATCAACCACTGGTTAAGCGAAAAGGAACAGGATATTCACCACGCACAAAAACTTGGCGTTTTCCGTGATGAGTGCGTTTATGCTTCATCACTTGCCAAAGACGGCACTCTTTGGATTGCTTCCCTTAACGATGCGGTTAAATACTTCTTGGAGAGAAAAAATGCTCAAATTTCGACACAGGGTGATGAAATTTGCGTTTCTCACACTCTTGACAAGAACATTTTCAATATGCCTCTTACCCTCGTTGTCACAACCGATGAAGATAAGAAAATCACCGTTAACGGCACACCTTTCGATGTAAAAGCAAACCAAGAAAACATTATTACAGTAGAAATCTAACCAGGGAAGCCCCTGGGGGCGAACTCCGACTTCGTGCAGTCCGGATTGCTTATACACTCCCCGAGCAGTCGAGAGCCTCGACACGCAAACTCCGACAGGGAAGCCCCTGTGGGCGAATTTGCGTTGCGTGAGCAACATATCGAGTCCCAACGGGACATATCGAGGACTCAAAGAGTCCATATCGAGTTGAGCATAGCGAAACATATCGACTTCTCTCCCCGAGCAATTTTCTTCATGGCGTTAGCCAATTCATGCACCATAGGTGCAATTCATGTTCACTTGTGAACAATTCATGGCGTTAGCCAATTCATGACCGTAGGTCAATTCATGTCACAAAGTGACAATTCATTCCTCATTACGACTCGCTACGCTCCCTGCATGGCTACCACCAACCAATCGCACTTCACCAAGGCTCGTGTTACGATTCCCTTCGGTCACATGCATAGGTTCTTCTAGTGAAAACAAGTTTTCAAGAAGAACGAAATCTTGGGGTGTTCGCACATCCGCATTTGCGAAGCACTGTCGTCAGTTGTGTAGACAAGCCTTCTTTGTATTTGTGCTATTATAGTGTTATAAAGACTTGGGAGGTTTTATTATGAACGAAAAGAAACTTAAATACGGTGAGGGCGACGAGATAAAGATAATTTGCACCTCTCCTGCGTGGAAATACTATTGGAACAAGCGCCGTTTAGAGCCACATAGGGAAAGAGTTGGCGGTTTCGATAAGAAAACAGGTGCGCTTTGGGACGGATTTAAAGAGGCCGAGGCAATTCCGCTTGAAACTCTACTTAACGAACACGCAAAATCGGTTGAAATTTACACCGACGCATCACTTAACGAGGATAATATGATTGCGTCATATGAACTTGGTCTTACCTTTGACCCCGAATGGACACTTGATATTTGCTCGGTTGAGAAAAGTTATGATGAGGCAGGTAAATGGTTTATGCGTGCGTCAAGGCTTGGATATAGAGAGGCGCGTAAAAAGGTGCTTCGAAATCCTGAATTATACAATCCAAACGGTGAGGAGTTTTAATTTTTCATATGATTATAGGAATGTTTATCGTATATTTCATAATTTCAGTCTTTACCTATATCGTATTTGCACAAGACAAGCAAAAAGCGATTGAGGCAAGGTGGCGCACACCTGAAAAAGGACTGATACTTCTTATGATTTTCGGTGGGTCACCAGGCGCTTTTGTCGCTATGAAGAAACTTCACCACAAGAACCGAAAATGGTATTTTTGGGCAATCGGCACGATTGGAATTATCCTTCAACTCACAATAATTGTCTACGCAATTTATGTTGAAAACTTCGCATAATAGCCTAACATGGCATAAAACGGTCTTTTCCGTTTCTAAAAAGTCACTTTAAAGGCACAACCAAAATTTAACTTGCCCACTTGGGCGACAAACTCACTATGCGCGCTTGCAAACACAGGCGCGCTTTGAAATGTAAAAATTCAAAGGGAGATAACTGTGTGAAAAACCCACTTAAAACACTTACAAAATTTGAATATATCCTTTGGGGAGTGTCGCTAATTACGGTTTTTTGCTCCTATTTCTTCTCTTCCGAGCAAAGTGTGATTTCGCTCATTTCCTCGCTTGTTGGGGTGAGTGCGCTAATTTTCGTGTCGGCAGGAAATGTGCTTGGTCAAGCGCTTACCGTTGTCTTTGCCGTGCTTTACGGAATAGTTTCATTTCGTTTAAGATACTATGGCGAGATGATTACCTACCTTGCAATGACCGCACCTATGGCAATTTGCGCCCTCGTTTCATGGATAAAGCACCCGTATAAAGACAAAAGTGTTGTCGAGGTCGGCACGGTTTCCAAAAAACAAGGAGTTTTCCTTTTCGTATCGAGCATTTTTGTCACCGTCGCATTTTATTTTATTCTCGGTGCATTCAACACGGCGAATTTGATTATAAGCACCTTGTCCGTTTTAACAAGTTTTGTCGCCTCGGCACTTACCTTTTTACGCAGTCCGTTCTATGCCCTTGCATATGCACTTAACGACATCGTCCTTATCGTGCTGTGGGTTCTTGCATCAATTCAAGATGTCCGCTACCTTCCCATGATTTTTTGCTTCGTTATGTTCCTTGTAAACGACCTCTACGGCTTTTTCAATTGGTCACGCATGCGAAAACATCAGTCAATGAATAATTAACCCACGCCAAAATAACACGCCTTTCCCGTTTCAAAATCGACTCACCCATTCCCGTTAGGTGCGTCAAAATACGCATAATCACGATTTTCAAGACTTTAATTCTCTCTCTTTTTTAGGGGGGAGAATTTTTTTGTTGATTTTTTTGGAATAATATGATATACTATTATAGTAACTTAACCTTTACTACTCTTTGAAAGGAGAATGTAACATGAAAAACTATTCGGAAATTACTCCGTATATTGAAAATCTTGCGAAGAAATCGTGCGAAAACAACCACATCACGAAGGAAATGTATTACGAACACGATGTAAAGCGTGGACTTCGTGACCTTGACGGTAACGGTGTTGTTGCAGGTCTTACCGAGGTTTCGCATATTCAAAACAAAATCATCGGCTCAAACGGTGAAAAACTTCCTTGCCCAGGTGAACTTTACTATCGTGGTATCAATGTGCGTGACCTTGTCAAAGGTTTTGTCGGTGACGACAGACACGGATTTGAGGAGTGCGCTTACCTTCTTTTATCATCTAAACTACCGAGCAAAGACGAACTTGATGAATTTTCGCATGAACTTGCCGAATATCGCACACTTCCCCCGTCGTTTGTGCGTGACATTATCCTTAAAGCATCGGGCAAAAATATGATGAATATGCTATGCCGTAGTGTCCTTGCGCTTTATGCTTACGATGACAATCCCGACGATATTTCAATTCCAAATGTTTTAAGACAGTGCATGGCACTTATAGCGCAATTCCCACTTCTTGCGGTTTACGGCTATCAGTCCTATCAACACTACCACAACGGAAAAAGTTTGTTTATCCACTATCCAAAGCCCGAATACGACACTGCCGAAAACCTTCTTTATCTATTAAGAGAGGACGGCAAGTTTACAAAGACTGAGGCGGACCTACTCGACCTTGCGCTCGTTTTACATATGGAGCATGGTGGCGGTAACAACTCGACCTTTACAACGCATGTCGTTTCTTCCTCGGGAACGGACACATATTCGGCTATTGCCTCGGCTCTTGGCTCACTTAAAGGACCAAGACACGGTGGCGCAAACATCAAGGTTGTCGAGATGTTTGATGATATGAAAGCGTCGATTGACACAACCGATGTTGAGCAAATTAAGGACTACCTAAACAAACTTCTTGACAAAGAGGCATTTGACAAGGCGGGACTTATTTACGGAATGGGTCACGCAGTATATTCAATTTCCGACCCGAGAGCGCA
>JAZNJK010000220.1:0-1864 GCA_045578005.1 Eubacteriales bacterium
CAATAATTTGTCTTCCTAAGACCGCTTGGCCTCCGACTTATTTCGGGACTTATTGAAAACCTTCGAAAATTTGAGTCACTACCAAACGACCCAAATCCAACAACAGGAGCGCAACTTACAAGTATCTTTGGCGGTTCGGCTTTCAAGTTCCTTTGCGTCAACATTATGCTCACAAGTTTTGGAACTTGGGGACTTCCACAAATGATTGGCAAGTTCTACGCAATCAAGGACACGGGCGCAATCAAGCGTGGAACTGTGATTTCAACAATTTTCTGCCTTGTAATTGGTTGCGGTGCTTACTTAATTGGTAGCACATCGAGGCTCGTTTTAGGTGGAACTCTTCCCGAGGGGGGAATTGACTCTATAATTCCGACACTCCTTACAACTGTGCTTGGAAACGGTATTTTCGGTGTTATTCTTCTTGCGGTAATTATGATTCTTCTTCTCTCCGCATCTATGTCAACACTTGAAGCGGTTGTCCTTACTTCCGCCTCGGCAGTTGCGGTTGACCTAATTCCCGCAGTTAGCAAAAAGGAAATTCCACAAAATAAGCAAATGACCCTTACAAGAGTTCTTTGTCTTACATTTATCGTTTGTTCATTTGTTTTCGCAACGCAAAATATTCCTATTATTGTAAATCTTATGTCGTTTTCTTGGGGAATTGTTTCGGGTTGCTTTATCGGTCCATACATTTGGGGTATTTTCTCAAAGAAAATCACAAAGATTGGCGCATATGCGGGTGTTATTTCAGGACTTCTTACCGTTGGCGGTGCGACACTTATTATCTCGCTTACATCAAGTTTTGGTGTTGCAACATCGAAGTCACCCGAAATGGGTGTGTGCGCAATGGCAATCTCGTTTGTGATTGTGCCGATAGTTAGCGCACTTACAAGACGCAAGGACAACAAAGAGGAAAATGAAAGAGTCGAAAAAATCTTCTCTTGCTTTGAAAAAAAGCGAAGAACTGACGAAAAATCGCATTGAAATTTGACGATTTTCCCTCGTGTAAAGTTTATATTATAGCCGAAAAAAGTTTTTCAAGAAATTTGAAAAAACCTCTTGACAAGAGGAAAAATCGGTGTTAAAATTCAAATATAAAGGCGTGTAGCAAAAAGTAGTAGGTTGGAAAGAACTTTCAAGAGAATTGCCGGTTGGTGCGAGGCAAAAGGGAAATCCTTCACGAATTCATTTTGTTAGCCGTGCGCTGAATGGGAGAAATCCTTAGTAGGATGCAACGGGTGTTCCCGTTATAGAACGACGGCATGATTGTGCCGAGTGAGGTCACTATTGTGAGATAGTGGCGAATTGAGGTGGTCCCACGGGAATATTTCTCGTCCTCTGTATTCTTCTCGGAATGCAGAGGGCGTTTTTGTTTTCTCTCATCCGAGCACACAATTTAACGCTTGGTAATCAAGCAAATTACGAAAGGGTGATTAAAATGGCACAAAACTACTATCAAAAAGAAATTGAAACTATGCCTGCTCAGGACATGAAGAAACTTCAATCCGAAAAACTTGTAAAACAGGTTAAGCATGTTTACGAAAATGTTCCTTACTACCGTGACCTTATGGACAAAAAGGGTGTTACTCCTGATGATATTCACGGAATTGAGGATTTACACAAACTTCCGTTCCTTTCAAAGGCGGATTTACGAGAGGCGTATCCGAACGGACTTTTGGCAAAGCCACTTAGCGAATGTGTCCGCATTCAGTCAACATCGGGAACAACAGGACGCAGAGTTGTTGCGTTCTACACTCAACACGATGTTGATTTGTGGGAAGACTGTTGCGCCCGTGCTATTGTTGCAGTTGGCGGAACAAAAGAAGATGTGTGTCAAGTTGCATACGGATACGGACTTTTCACA
>JAZNJK010000221.1:0-3827 GCA_045578005.1 Eubacteriales bacterium
GCCCTTCATTACTTCCATAAGAGAAACCGGGGTATCAACATATGTATCGAGTGGGAAAAGTTGCAAAATAGCATCGAGGATTTCAGGCACTCCGTGTCCGTCGCATCTTATAACTTTTGCGTTTTTGCCCATTGATTCAGCAGGGAAATTTCCGTCCGCTATTACGATCCTATCGCTATGTCCCATTTCGCATAGCACTTTTAGAAGTTCGGGCGAGATGATACTTGGTATTCCTTTTAACATTTTTATATTCTCCTTTAATAAATTTATTTTCTCATATCTTTTGCAAAGGTGATAGGCACAACTTGGTTTGCACCCGCTTTTTTAAGAAGTCTTGCGCAAGCGCAAAGTGTTGCTCCGCTTGTCATTACATCATCAACGATGAAGAAATTTTTACCTTTTACATCAATATTTTCGCACAAAGAATAAGAGTGTAGCGCATTCGCCATTCTACTTGATTTTGTTAATTCCTTTTGCGCTTCTTTTCCGTCGTTATAAAAACAGTCCTCTAATTTTATATCAAGTTCTTTGGCGAGTCCTTGTGCAAGTATTTTTGCATGGTCGTGTCCATATTTGTATATAGAGTCCTCTCTTCTCGGCGGGAAAGTTACCACGAATTTTTTATAGTTTAATTTATGCTTTATACACAGTTTAACGACTGTTTTATGGATTGTTTTTATTGCAAAATTGAAGATGTGATAATCGCGAGTTTCTTTCATTGCATAGACCATTTTATTTACGGGTGTAAAATGACTTGGCGTATAGAAATATCCAAATCCCGCAATTGAATGGTTTATTTCTCGAATTTTCTCAGGAAGACAGGTGCAGTTTTCCGCCGTCATTCCGCATTCTTTACATAAAACATCCATAGCGTCATACCAATCTAAAATACATTCATCACAAAACGGAAGTTTGCTATCATAATCAATTGTTTCATCACACAAAAAGCAAGTGCGAACCGAAAACATTCTTGCGAAAAATTCTTTAATTTTCATCGGCAAACGACCTTAAAAGTCTAAAAAGACCTGTATTTCTAATGATTTGACTATCATTTTCGACCATTTGTTCAAACACACTTTTTTCTCCAAGCAAAATAACCATTCTTGACGCTCTTGTTATTGCGGTATATATAAGGTTTCTTGTTAGAAGAAGTGGTGCGCTCTTTGTTAGTGGGATAAGGACAAAGGGATATTCACTACCTTGACTTTTGTGGACGGTAATTGCGAATGCGTGTTCTATCTCATCGTGTTCGGTTGCGCCAAGGGTAATAACCTTGCCATCGAAGTCAATAACCATACTTTTTTCAATCTCGTCGATTGATTTTATGATACCGACATCACCATTAAAGATGCCTTTTCCGGTTTCGGCTCCTCTTTGCCACTCGTGATTATAGTTATTACGAATTTGCATCACCTTATCTCCCTCTCGGAAGAGTTTAGTAGATGAAATTTGCCTTTCCGTTTTTCCTTTTTTAAATGGATTTAGACTGTTTTGAAGAGTTAGGTTTAGGCTATGCGTTCCGTTTGGTCCTCTTTTGGTTGGGGTGATGACTTGAATATCCTTATACGGATCTATTCCGTAGGTTTTTGGAAGTCTTGTCACGCAAAGGTCGGCAATATAGGACGGAATTTGTGACTCATTTGGAATTGAAATGAAGAAAAAGTCACCATATTTCCTTGCAAGGTCAGGCACAACTCCGTTATTTATCTTGTGAGCATTCATTACAATTCCGCTTTGCTCGGCTTGCCTAAAAATTTCATTAAGTTCAATAACGGGGAATGCGCCCGAGAAAATAACATCATTAAGCACATCGCCCTCACCAACTGACGGAAGTTGATGCACATCGCCAATAAGAACAATTCTTGCGCCTGGTTTAATAGCACGAAGAAGTGCGTCGGCAAGGTGAATATCAAGCATTGATGTTTCATCAACAATTACAACATCTTTATCGAGAAGATTTTTTTCATTTCTATCAAAGACAATTCCCTCATCATATTCAGTTCCCGAATTTGCCTCTAAGAGTTTATGAACAGTTGTCGCCTCGTGCGAGGTTGCCTCACTCATTCTTTGTGATGCTCTTCCTGTTGGGGCGCAAAGTGCGCATCTTAAACCAATTTGATTAAATATTTGAATAAGAGCCTTGACAATGGTAGTTTTACCTGTGCCGGGTCCGCCTGTAATGACGGTAACTCCGTTCATAAGCGACTCCTCTATTGCTCTTTTTTGCATTTTTGCGTATGAAATGCCGTTTTGTTCCTCAATTTGTTCGATAAATGCCTTTGAATTTCTATAATCCATAGACACCGCTGTATTTTTGAGTAGCAAAAGTTTCTTCGCTATATATTCTTCAGCCAAGTAATTTTCTTTTAAATAGATATGCGTTTCCTCTTGATAAGGAACGGACTTTATCTTATCCTCAAACAAAAGTGTATCAACATAGGGATATATTCTATCCTCTTCAACATCTATGAATTTAGAGGTGGATTCAATAAGAGTTTGCTTTGTAATATAGGTATGACCGTCCCTTGTTGCAAATGTCCTTAAAACAAAGAGTAGCGCACCTTTTATACGATTTGCATTGTCTTTCAAAATGCCGTTTTGCATAGCGATTTCATCGGCTAAAGAAAAACTGATGCCATTTATGCTTTCACACATAAGATAAGGATTTTCTCTTATTGTCCCAAGGGCGCTTGATCCCCATTCTCTATATATTTTAAGGGCGACGGTTGGAGAGAATTTATCCTTTCCAAACATAATGATTTCGCGAATTCCCGCTTTTTCATTAAAATCCTTGCTCATTTCTTGGGCCTTAGATTGAGAAATGCCCTTTATTTGGGAAAGCCAATCGGGGTGTTTTGAAATAACCTCAAATGTGTCCTCGGCAAAAGTTTCCACAATTTTTTGAGCAATTTTCGGTCCAATTCCTTTTACTGCGCCCGAGGAAAGATATCTTAAAATATCATTTTTTTGAGTTGGGAGAATTTTTTGAAACGATTCAACCGCAAATTGTTTGCCGTAAGTTTTATGATTTACCCATTTGCCGAGCATTTCAAGTCTTTCACCGACTGAAACATATGGCATATTGCCCGAAGCATTGAAAAAGTTGCCATCATCACTCTCTACTGCGCAAACGGAATATCCATTTTCCTCGTTTTGATACAAGACGCTTTCAACCTTGGCAAAAATGCGAATACTTTCCATTTCGTTACTCATAAAAACTCTCCTTTCTCTATTTGTCAAAATACTAAATATATTTTATCACAACAAAACATATTTTTCAAGTAAAAAGACCGCAATTTTTAGATTACGGTCTATTTTTTGCTTATAGCAATTCTTTTTTGATTTTTGATGCAAGATCTGTCTTTTCCCATGGAATATCAAGATCTTCTCTACCTACATGTCCGTAGGCTGCTACTTGACGGTAAATCGGTCTTCTAAGTCCGAATTTTTCGATGATTGCGCTTGGTCTTAAATCAACATTTGCGTTTACAAATTCGGCAATTTTATCCTCATCAACTTTTGCTGTGCCGAATGTATCAATCATAACCGATACAGGTTTTGCAACACCGATTGCGTATGCGATTTGAACTTCGCATTTATCGGCAACGCCAGATGCTACGATATTCTTTGCAACATATCTTGCGGCATAGGAAGCACTTCTATCAACCTTTGTTGGGTCTTTTCCTGAGAATGCTCCGCCACCATGACGGGAATAACCGCCGTATGTATCGACGATTATTTTTCTACCTGTAAGACCTGTATCACCATTTGGTCCACCGATTACAAATCTTCCTGTTGGGTTTACATAAATTTTAGTGTTTTCATCC
>JAZNJK010000222.1:0-5631 GCA_045578005.1 Eubacteriales bacterium
GGCGAACTTCTTTGTGAACCCCAAATCGTCTATCGACAATTTGAGGACCCCAACAAAAAGAAGTGGCGACCCGAAGGGGGCTCGAACCCCTGACCTCTAGCGTGACAGGCTAGCGCTCTAACCAACTGAGCTACCGGGCCATTTGGTGGAAACAATAGGGCTCGAACCTATGACCCTCTGCTTGTAAGGCAGATGCTCTCCCAACTGAGCTATGCTTCCATGTAATGTCTTTTTCTCGCTTGCGACGGATATGATTATATCACAGTCTTTTTTGTTTGTCAACACCTTTTTTAAAATTTTTTGAAATTTTTTTATTTTTTTAAAAAAGCCCCAAAAATTGCTATAAAATATGGCTAAAATCGTCCCTTTTTGCGGTGCTTCTATTATAATATATTATTACGAATTAAATATGTGCTTGACTATACATATATTTTATGATAAAATGATAAAAAGGCATAAACAATTCTTGCTAATATAAATAAGGAATACTATATGATTTACACACCGATGACAAAGAGGGCTATTAAGCTTTGCTTTGAGGCGCACAGGGATCAGGTTGACAAAAGCGGGCTTCCCTATGCTTTTCACCCGTTTCATTTGGCGGAGCAAATGAGCGATGAGAAAACGACCGTTGTTGCTCTGCTTCACGATATTGTTGAGGACACGGAATACACGCTTGATGATTTAAGAAAAATGGGCTTTGATGATGATATTATCACGGCTATCTCACTTATGACTCACGGTGAAAATGTCCCTTATATGGAATATGTAGCGAAAATCAAGGAAAACCCCATTGCAAGGGCGGTTAAACTTGCGGACCTTAGGCACAACAGCGACCTGACACGACTTGACACAGTTAACGAGTGGGATATTCAAAGGGTGGAAAAATACAAGGAAGCAATCGCCCTTCTTGAGTCTTGATGCTGGCAAAATTTTTGGAGTTACTATGAATTATACAGGAAAATATGAGTTTCAATTTCATAAGGATTTAAAGGAATATCATGCTACGATTACTGAGAGTGACGAGGTGCTTATTCTGCCGTCGACGCACAGGGGATATCCCGTTACTTGTTTTTGGGAATATGAAAATTCTCCCAAGGGATTTCGGGAAACAAAAGAAATTTTCATTCCCGAGGGAGTAAGATTTCTTGACGGCGATGTGTTCAGTTGCTTTTTTGCGCTTGAACGAGTTTATATTCCATCCACGATTGAAAGAATCGACGAGCGTGCATTCGGCGCGTGCTACTCGATTAAGGAATTTATCATTGATGAGAAAAGCGAGCATTATACTACCTTTGAGGGCAATGTCTATTCCAAGGATATGAAGGCGCTGATTAAAGTGTTAAATTCGCCGAACAATACTGTTCTTAAAATTCCCGAGGGAGTTACGCACATTAAAAGTTCCGCTATCGAATGGAACAAATATATAACTAAAATTGAATTTCCGCGTTCCGTTCAGCGTATTGATATAAATTTCCCGCAGTGTCCAAACATTGCCGAAATTTGCGTTGATGTGGGAAATGAACATTACACAACATTCAATGGTGGACTATATTCAAAAGATTTTGAAAACCTTTATTTTGTGCCATATGGCATTTCAGACAGGAGTATTTCTTTACATCCAAGTCTTGTGAATATCGAATCGTGCGCGCTTGGAAATTGCAAATTTTCCACGGTGAAGTTGCCAAAGGGACTTAAAACTATCGGTTTATTTGCTTTCAAAGATTGTGAAAATCTTGAAAACATCATACTTCCCAAGGGACTTGAACGAATTAGCGACCATGCGTTTGAAGGGTGTTCATCTCTACAATACATAAAAATACCGATTTCCGTCACACATATCGATGGGTTTCCGTTTTCCAATTGCGGTCGTCTTTCAATAGACTGTGAGGCGAGCGAGCCACCGAGTGGTTGGGAATACGGAACGAATTTTACATTTTGTCCTGTGCGTTGGGGGGTAAAATAGCACGGGCATATTTTAAGGAGAGAATATGAAGGAATTTTTCAGTTACTTTTTCGGCGCGGGTGATGAAGTTGAATTTGCAAATTTCTCTTTTGCACACTTTGCCCCGATTTTAGTCGCTGTCGGCATAATTTTTCTAATTTACTTTTACAAAGAAAAATTATCAAATTCAAAGCACGACAGAACGATTAGATATGTATTGGCGTTTACTATGATTATTTCGGAGATGTCGTATTTTTGGCGGTTGGTCGGTGTTCCCTCGCTAAATGCGAATCCCGTTGACCATTTACCGATTACGGTTTGCGGTTGGGCTATCGTTTTTTGCAGTTTTATGATGCTTGACAAGTCGCAAACGCTATTCGATATTTCGTATTTTTGGCTGTTCTCGGGAACGGTTTTCGCGCTTATAACTCCTACTGTAATTACATACACAGGTCCTACAAGATTTAGATATTATCAATTTTGGATTGAGCATACAGCAGGATATATAGCGATATTCTATATGATTTTTGTGCATAAAATCCGTCCTACTGTAAAATCGGCTATCAAATCTTACTGCGCGCTCGGCATTCTTGCTTTCATAGCGTATTTTGCAAATCGCATAATTGGTCCCGGAGCAAACTATTTATTTATGGCGCGTCCCGAAGACACACCGTCAATTCTTGACATTCTTCCGCCTGTTTTTGCGGTGAGAATTACCGTTATGGTGCTTGTTATAACCGCTATGTTTGTTCTTGCTTATCTTCCTTGGTATCTTAAAGACAGAAAGGCAAAAGTGGCGCAAAGTGTCGCTGATTAGGTGATTTTATGGATTATGAATTTCACAAAAGGCTTCGGTCAAATTTAATTTCTTTTTACAGGCTACATTTAGAAAACGGCTATGACCGTAAAAAATATGAAACTGTAATTTTGCAATTACGCAAGGCAAAAAAGTCGCTTAACGACAGCGGCACTCGGTGGGAGAGGGACATTTTACTCTACTCGCTTGAAACGCTTTTTAAAATTCTTGACGAGAATGACAAGACAAAAATTCGCGATTTTGTTTTTGCGATAATGCATGCACCCGAGATATTTATGAAAACGAGAAATATGTTTTCACTAAGATATGATATAATGAATTTCCGTTTCAAATACGGTGAACAGTATTTTCCGTTTATCACTCGCCTAAAACCGTTCTTCAACAAAAAAGCGCCAAAAAACACGGTTGAATACTTTTCAAGGCACTCAGACACGGATTTTAAGATGCTACACCCCGTGGCGTATCCCGTTCTTTCGCTTTTGGGAGTGATTTTGTTATTCTTACCGTCTGTGTTGCTTTTGGTCGGTTTCTTTTACTTTAAACTTTTAAGCGACGATTCGTGGCAAGTAATTATCGGACTTGTTGGATCGTTTATGATTGGTGTGGGGCTTTTCAACATTGTATCGGCTTGGTTACATCAACATCTTGGACATTTCCTTACATTCATAACGCTTTTCGGCGGGGGATGTATCGTTGGTTTGTCATTTTTATTACTTTTAATTTAATTTGTTTAAAGCCCGTTAAGGGTAAAAATAATAACATTTAAGGAGATTTTTTATGAAACTTTTTCAGCAAAAACAGCAAAACGCTCCACAAGATCCGAAATCGCTACTTACCGCAAAATATAATGCGGGGAGAAACAATTTGCTCTTAGTTGCAATCTTTACAATAGTAAATGTAATTTTGCTTATCACAAACAGCGATTTATATTTTCTGTTCTCCGCATCAATTCCTTATATAATAGCGGACTTATTTATGGACTATTGCGGAATGTATCCGGCTGAATATTACGAATACTGGTATGGGGAAGTGTCGCTTTCCGAACTCGAATTTTTGCCACCGAGCGTATTCGCTGTGGGAGTTGCTATTGCGCTTATTTTCGCTTTGGTTTATGTGCTTTTCTTCTTCCTTTCAAAGAACGGCAAGGGCGCTTGGCTAATTGCGTCACTCGTATTCTTCTGCATTGATACGGTTGTTATGTTCATATGGTATGGATTTTCAAGCATAGTTGACGTTCTTTTCCACATTTGGGTAATCGTTATTCTCTCTATGGCTGTCCGTGCGTATTTCAAGTTAAAGGCTCTTCCAAGTGACGATGTTGGCGGTGGCTCAGGCGAGGTCGATGTTCCTGTTAATAGCGAAGCGGAGATTGCGGTTGATGGGACTCCATCTCTTGATAAAGACACCTTTGGTGAGTAATGATTAATACTCATACGGTCATATTTTCACTAAATTTTGACTAAAATATTGAAAAAACGCCCTTTTTGGGCGTTTTTCATTGACTATTACAAAAAAGTTTGATACAATATAGTTAACAATATATAAAAGGAGATTTTACTATGGCAAAAACTGTTCAAGACATTCTCAATTTGATTAAGGAAAAGGGCATCAAAATGGTTGATTTTAAAATGGTTGACATTAATGGTCAATACAGACATGTTACCATTCTTGCCGAAAACTTTTCCGAGGCTACAATGAAAAACGGTATTGGTTTCGATGCCTCAAACTACGGCTATGCGGTTGTTGAAAAGAGTGATATGGTCTTTATTCCTGACCTTGACACCGCGGTTGTCGATCCGTTTTGCGAAATTCCTACTCTTTCTATGACGGGTAATGCGATGATTATCGACTCACCTGCTAACCGTCCTTTGCCACAATATCCAAGAAACATCGTTCTTGCGGCTGAAAACTATATGAAGGAACTTGGAATTGCGGACACTATGCTCATTCTTCCCGAATTTGAATTTTATCTTTTCGATCAAGTCGGTTGGGATGTAAGCGGTAAATCAATCAGCGTTAATATGGACGCAAAGCAATCATATTGGAATAGCGCAACCGAGGGCAAGGGCGTTGTTGTTCCTAAGCAAAAGAATTACCACATTGCAAAGCCTTTTGATATTTCTTATGAGTGCAGAAGCGAAATGTGTCTTCTTATGAAAGAGATGGGCATTGATATTAACTATCACCATCCCGAAGTTGCGGCATCAGGTCAGTTTGAGATTGAGCCACAACTTGGCAAGATGTCCACAATGGCTGATGCAACTATGATGATTAAATACATCATTCACAATACTGCACTTAAATATGGCAAGACCGCGACATTTATGCCTAAGCCTATCTATGGAGAGGCAGGAAGCGGTATGCATGTTCATATGTTGCTTCTAAAAGACGGACAACCCGTATTCTCCGACGACAACGGTTATGCTAATCTTAGCAAGGAAGCGCACTACTTTATGGGTGGACTTCTCAAACACATATCTTCACTTTGCGCTCTTACAAACCCAAGCACTAACTCGTTCAAGCGTCTTGTTCCAGGATTTGAAGCGCCTGTTACTGTTGGTTATGCTACATCTAACCGCAGTGCAGTTATTCGTATTCCTGCTTATGCGAAAGCGCCTGAACTCCGTCGTTTTGAACTCCGTAATCCCGATGCTACATGCAATCCTTACTTCTGCTATGATGCTATTCTTATGGCAGGACTTGACGGTATTAAGAACAAGATTGACCCACACGAAAACGGTTGGGGTCCTTACGATTGCAACCTTTTCCATCTTCCTGAAGAGGAAAAGGCAAAGCTCAAGCATCTTCCCACTTCGCTTGACGAGGCGCTTGATGCTCTTGAAAAGGACAACGATTACCTCACTGCAGG
>JAZNJK010000223.1:0-6251 GCA_045578005.1 Eubacteriales bacterium
CCTCATAATTAAAATTGATAACCTTATAGTTATTTTAACACATAAAAAAAGAAAATTCAATAAATAGGTGATAAATAATGAAATTATTAGAAAATGATTTTTCCGGTTTTTTAATAAATGAAGACGGAAAAGTGTTGCCCGATGGCGATTTACTCCCGATTTCCGCCTCATCTTCTTTTATGAAACAACCTTTTAGTGAAGTAATCGACGAAAATCTTTTGCAAAAAATATCTAAATTAACAAAGAAATATGAATTGATAGAAACGGAAAATAACGATTATCCTTTAATAAGCGTCACAAAAATCATCAAAGATGATGAGCCGTATTTTAGAGTCATTCCAATCAACTCATATTTGGATGAAAAATCGAGAAATATGACAAGAAAGGTTTTTGCGGAATTTGAAAAAGATAAGTCTGACGCAAAGGTGTTCATAAATCTAAAATATGAACTTGAAGAAATTTTCAAGGAATTAAGAAAATATAGGCAATTCAAATACAAAAACACACTCCTTTATGCACCGATAAATGTAATCGTAGAATTTTCGTATAGCAGTATTCAATATCTTATTGTAGCAATGATACATCTTTTAACCGAAGTCGGTTTCGATAAGAAAGTATCACTTGACCTTAGAAAAGAAGGAAGTATAAGGGCAAAAGCCTGTATATTAGTCCCTTTTATAAAAACAATTCATGATGTTGAAAAGAGTTTTCCGTCAGCCGTTGCGTCGAGCGAACTTTTAATGTCGATAACTCAAAATGAAGATGTAGGACTAAGTGTTATAAGACACCTCAACGAATTACATTTGAACGCAAAAATCGCCGTAGCCGATAGAAGAAAAGCGCCCGTAAAAGCCGAAACCGCAAAAGATAGAGAAAGAAGAGCGAAAATTATCGAACTCTTCTTTGGCGAATAGTAAAAAGAAAACGACTGTCACACAACTGACAAAATCAGTTGCGACAGCCGTTTTTTTAACCAAGAATTTTACCGCTTAAAAGTAGTAAAGTCAAAACGGAAATTACCTCATCGTTTTCTTTATCTTCATCGGTAATCAGTAAAATTATTAGAGCAATAATTATAAGTTCATCTTTCTCAATTCCGCTAAATAAAGAACGAAGAGAATGAATGTCAAAGCCTAATTTTCCTCGCCCGTGCGTTTTGCTTTCGCAATTCTCACTTTTTGAGCCAAGTGAACAGTTTTCAATGTTTTCTTCGCCAAAATTATCGTTTGCGTCATCGAAAACTTCATCGACATCAAGCCCTGTTTCATCATCAATATCGTTGTAAACAAAGGACTCATTTACCGCTCCGCTTGGCGAAAAACTCGGAGAAAGTGATGATTTTACCGCCATTTGCATATCGGGGCGGTGCAATTTCGTTTCGGTTTTCTCAATGGAAGAAAACCTACTTCCGCTATAATTCGGAGGAATATTCATTCCAAAATACTTGCTAAACATATCATTTTGTCCTCTTCATTATTTCCGTTATTTGCTCAATTTTAAGTAAACTGTCAAGCATATTCGCTCGTTTTTCGCTAAGATACGGTTTTAGCGCACATAAAAGTTCGGTATTTTTTGAAAAACTCGGGAGATTAAATCCAATATTTTTCTTGCTAACCGTTGATTTTACATCTTCCTTGACATTTGACTTTTCTTGACCGTCATCACCATTCCCAAAAGAAGAAATAAGGTCAATTACCTCTGGTAAAGACGCTTCCTTGTCCCCGTTTTTGCTTTGCACAATAGAAGATATTTTGCTCATTAAATCCTCGTTTCCAAGCACCGAGGAGAGCGCACTCTCAAATCCTTCGTTTTTCATTTTCCTTTCCCCTTGTTAAGTAATTCTTGAACGCGGTCAATGTCACTGTCAGTAAGGTTAGATAAAACCTCGCGTAATTTCGATATGTCCTCAGGGCGCTTTAAATCCTTTGCAAAATCATTCCCCGAGCGTGAAAGCGCAAATTTCAAAGTGTTCCAAAGCCTGTCGTCACTCATCTTCAAAAGCATATTTATTGTATTTTTGTCGATTTTCATATCATTACCCCCTTTTTTACCATAATATGAACAATAATATTTCTTGACACAGCCATTTAAAATATGATAAAATAATCTTGTAATAATAGAAATAAAGAAGGAAAATAATATGAAAATTCTCGTTTTTTCTGACTCTCACGGAAATATAGAAAGTTTAAAAAAAGCAATTTCAATTCATAAATCTACCACCGACCTCGTTATTTTTCTCGGTGATGGCGTGTTTGATTTGGAAAGCATCAAAAATGAGTTTTCCGACCTTGCATTTTATATCGTCCGCGGAAACTGTGACTTTATGTGTGCGGACATTCCAAAAGACGGAGTGCTTGACCTTGATGGTGTTAGATTTTTAATTTGCCACGGACATACTTATAATGTGAAAAGTTCACTTGATACCGTTCTTTATTACGCACTTGAAAAAGAGGTAGATATTGTTTTATTCGGTCATACCCATATCCCGCTTGACACAGTGCAACAGTTGAATGAACGCAGTATAAGGCTCTTCAATCCGGGCAGTATAGGGCTAAATATGTCGTTTGGTGTTATCAATATCGTAAATGGTGTTGCTGTAACAGGACACGGCACACTAAACCCTTGAAAAAAGCGCAAAAAAACACAAAAAAATCCCTTAAAAGTGTTGCATTTAAAGGATGTGTATGATAAAATATAAGTAACAAATAATTATTATATATGGAGGATATTCCAAATGGAAAAGAAACTAAAAATCGGTATTATCGGTTGCGGAGGTATTGCTAACGGAAAGCATATGCCTTCACTTAAAAAAGTAGCAGAGGCTGAAATGGTTGCATTCTGCGATGTAATCGAGGAAAGAGCAGTTGAGGCTGCAAAGAAGTTCGGTGTTGAGGGCGCAAAGACCTACACTGATTATAAGGAACTTCTTAAAGATGAAAGCATTGATGTTGTTCATGTTTGCACACCTAACATCAGCCACAGTTTCATCACAGTTGACGCTCTTGAAGCAGGTAAACATGTAATGTGTGAAAAGCCAATGGCAATTAACGCGACAGAGGCTAAGAAGATGGTTGACGCAGCAAAGCGCACAGGCAAAATGCTCACAATCGGCTATCAAAACAGACAAAGAAAAGACTCTAAATATCTCAAAGCAGAGGCTGATGAGGGAGTATTTGGAGATATCTACTACGCAAAGGCAACAGCCCTTCGTCGTCGTGCAGTTCCTACATGGGGCGTATTTATTAAGGAAGACCAACAAGGTGGCGGTCCACTTATCGACATTGGAACACACGCACTCGACCTTACACTTTGGACAATGAACAACTATAAGCCAAAGTATTGTGTTGGAACTACATATCACAAACTCAACAACCAAACAAACACAGCAAATGTATTCGGCGACTGGAAGCCTGAGGAATTCACAGTTGAAGATAGCGCATTCGGTTTTGTAGTAATGGAAAACGGTGCAACAATCGTTCTTGAATCTTCATGGGCTATCAATATGACCGATACAAAAGAGGCTTGCACCACAATTTGCGGAACAAAAGCAGGCGCTAAGATGATTGACCAAGGCGTTCTTGAAATCAACGGTGTTAAACACGGTAATATGTTTGAAACCCGTCCAAACCTTGACGGTAAGGGCGTAGCATTCTACGATGCAGGTGGAGAAAGCGCAGGAGATAGAGAAGCAAAACAATGGATCAACGCAATCTTGACAGGCACACAACCAACCGTTCTTCCTGAACAAGCATACTGCGTAACTCAAATTCTCGAAGGAATTTATGAGTCTGCAAAGACAGGAAAGCCTTTCTATTTTGAAAACTAATTAAGGAGTAATCAAATGAAATTAAGCGTTCTTGCAAACCTCTACGGAAGTATGCCTCTTGATAAGGCACTTGAAAAAATCACCTCACTCGGTGTTCACACAGTTGAAATCGGTGCAGGCGGTTATCCCGGAAAGGATCACTGTAACCCCGCTGAACTCTTGGCTGATGCAAAGAAACTTGAAGAGTTCAAGGCTACATTCAAAAAATACGATGTTGAAATTTGCGCACTTGCTTGCCACGGAAACCCTGTTCACCCTGACAAAGCAATTGCAAAGCAATTCCACGACGATATGGTAAATGCAATTCTCTTGGCTGAGAAAATCGGAGTTGATACAATCGTTGGTTTCTCCGGTTGCCCAGGCTCAGACGAAAGTGCAAAGCGTCCTTCATGGGTAACTTGCCCATGGCCCGATGATTTCCTTGCTACTCTTGAATATCAATGGAAAATCGTTATCGAGTATTGGAAGGATATGACTAAATTCGCAAAAGAACACGGTGTTACAAAAATCGCTCTTGAAATGCACCCAGGATTTTGCGTATACAACCCCGAAACACTTCTCAAACTTCGTAAGGAAGTAGGCGATGTTATCGGTGCAAACCTTGACCCATCTCACCTTATTTGGCAAGGAATCAACCCTGTTATCGCAGCCCGCAACCTCGCAGGAGCAATCTATCATGTTCACGCAAAGGATACAAAGATAGATAACTTCAATAACGAGGCAAACGGTGTTCTTGATACAAAGCATTATGGCGATGAAATCAATAGATCTTGGATCTTCCGCACAGTTGGTTACGGCCACGGTGAAGATTATTGGAGAGATTTCGTTTCCGCACTTCGTCTTGTTGGATACGATAAGGTTCTTTCAATCGAGCATGAAGATAGCCTTATGACAACTGATGAAGGTCTTTCAAAGGCAATTGATGTCCTTAATAGAGTTATGATTAAGGAAGAAAAGCCTTGCGGAATGCGTTGGGCATAAAATTAAATAAGAAAATCGTCTGTCATATGACAGACGATTTTTTTGTTAGTAATAAAACGCGTGATTTCCAATAGTTTTGAAAAGCGTTCCGTTTTTGCTTATCCAACTATTTGGCGCTTTTTTAGGATTTACAAAGTAGAGTATTTCATCACTTATTGAATATCCTTCAAGGCAAATTTTAGACGCAATTATGCTCTCGCTCGTTGGCGTATTGTAAATTGTTCCATTCGCCACAGGAGAGAATTGAATGCCATATTTCCTGTCAAAAATAACACCGTAAATCGTGTTAGGATAAGACTTTGATTTCACACGGTTGAGGATAACATTTCCAACCGCAATCTTGCCAAGAAGTGGCTCACCACGGCTCTCCGCATTTATAATTCGAGATAGCCATAGCACCTCATCTTCTCGGTAAAATTTATCCCCCGATAAAATTCCGCCACTGCCACGGCTCACTCTAAATCCGTGCAAAGCACTATCCCAACTAATCTTCGCATCAAACGCCTTATATAGTAACAAAATTGGCGCAAACATAGTCCCACTACGCATATAAATCGGCTTGTCAAAATATAAATACCGCCCATTTGCTACAATATAATTTGAACCGTCCGTGCAAGTAAGAGTTAGTTTGGAACTTTTGACAGTTAGCGTCCGTGTTGAGTAATCGTAACTCACCTTTGCATCAGGAGAAATATCAGTTGCAAATTTTCGAATGCCAACATATGTTGTCCCGTCCTTAACTTGCACCTGCCCTGTAAATGCTTTATCACCTATGTAAACTTGCACTCCGCCCGATGCACTCGCATTAATAACGAACGCAGTAATTAAAAGAGAGGCAAGAAGTAAGGTTGATATAATTCTTTTCAAAAAACTTCCTTTCTTTCAAGTATACAAGAATATTTAAATTTGTAAAATCGCGACAATTTACATTATTATTGTATCATAAGGAAAAGAGTAAGTCAATGAACAATATTTTCCAAAAACTCCTATAACGCTTTTCGCCTTTTTCTAAAATTCAAAATCATCTTCTTAAACGGATAAACATCTTCCTTGCTTATTCCGCCCGTCAAATATGATATAATAATGTAGAAAAATGCGGTTAGCAAAACCTCGGTAAAAACAAACACACGCCCTTGATTTACAATCCCAAAAAAGAAGTTCATTATTTTGAAATCAAATAAAAATCTAACGATAAGTGTTGATAAAATAATGCTTAACAGTGGCGAAAAAATCCATTTTTTAAGTGGTGTTTTCGTGTTGGTGATTTCGAGTAATTTTATTATGCTAAACGAAGTATTTATCACCTCGGTTATGAAAATAACGCATACATATCCCATAATTCCGCCACGGGGAAGCAAAAATAAAATCAAAAGAATACTGATTATTGAGTCTGAAATGTTAACTCTCATAGTATATAAATGCTCACCAAGCCCCTTTAACATTG
>JAZNJK010000224.1:0-8168 GCA_045578005.1 Eubacteriales bacterium
GGTGAAAAGACCTCGATGCCACACGGCACACCGAGCGATACTAAACTCAAAAAAGGATTTTTGACAATGGATTTCGGCGCACTTTACGACGGCTATCATTCCGATATGACAAGAACGGTTTGTATAGGAAAAGCCGATGAAGAGATGAAAAAACTCTATAATACAGTCCTTAACGCGCAAAAATCCGCACTTGAATTTTTAAAGGCGGGAGTAAAATGTGCCGATGCCGATAAAGTAGCAAGAGATATAATTGATAAGGATTATAAAGGCTGTTTCGGTCACTCCCTCGGACACGGAGTTGGACTTGAAATTCATGAAGCCCCAACACTTAGTTCTCGCTCATCAAAAATTCTCACCTACGGCAATGTAGTAACGGTTGAACCGGGCATATATATATCGGGAAAATATGGTTGCAGAATAGAGGATTTGGTTATAATTAAAGAGGGAGAAGTGCGAAATTTAACCAAAAGCCCCAAGGAACTTATAGAAATTTACTGATTTTTTGCAAAAAAAATCAAAAAAATTCGCTTTACCTATTGCAATATTTATTGTTTTATAGTAAAATATTTATGTAATTTTATGGATGATTAATGGCGTATTATCCTCTCAAATAAAAAAATCGCCAAGGAAAGGAAATTAACAATGATTACAGCAGGAGATTTTAGAAACGGCGTTACCTTTGAAATGGAAGGAAAAGTATATCAAGTAATTGAATTCCAACATGTAAAACCAGGAAAAGGTGCAGCATTTGTAAGAACAAAGTATAGAGATGTAGTTACAGGAGCAATTCGTGAGGCTTCATTTAACCCAACTGCAAAGTTCGAAACAGTTCAAGTTGAGCGTAGAGAACTTCAATACAGTTACAACGACGGAACACTTTACTACTTCATGGATATGGAAAGTTATGAAATGATTCCAGTTGATGAAAACAAACTCGGTGACAACTTCAAGTTCGTTAAGGAAATGGAAATGTGCAAACTTTCATCTATCAAGGGTGAAATTTTCTCGGTTGAGCCACCAACATTTGTTGAACTCGTAGTAACTGAAACCGAGCCTGGCGTTCGTGGCGATACTGCTACTAATGTAACTAAGGCAGCAACTCTTGAAACCGGTGCGGTTGTTAGAGTTCCAATCTTCATTAACGAAGGTGAAATCATTAGAATTGATACAAGAACAGGCGAATATCTTGAGCGTGTAAACAAGTAATTTGCTTGACCGTATCAAAAATTTAATACTTGAAAGGAAGAAAAACGATGGAAATGGATATTCTTGAAAAAGTAGCATATATAAAAGGTCTTGCTGAAGGTCTTTCACTCGACGCTACAAAGCCTGAGGGCAAAGTTCTTAACGCAATTATCGATCTTCTCGGTGATGTTTGCGAATATATCGCTGATATGGATGATGAGGTTGCAACTCTTGGCGAGTATGTTGAGGAACTCGACTATGACCTCGGCGCAGTTGAAGAAGATGTTTACGAGTGCGATGACGATTGCGGTTGTGATTGCGACTGTGACGATTGTGATTGTGACTGTGATGATTGCGATTGTGACTGCGATTGCGATGATGAAGACTTGCTTGAGGTTATGTGTCCTCACTGCAACGAGGTAATCGTATATAGTTCGGAACTTTCTCTTGATGAACTCGAATGCCCCGCATGTGGCAAGGCAGTATCTGATGCTGAATAATTAAATCAAAATTAAAACAGGACTCGAAAGAGTCCTGTTTTTGTTTAATCTTTTGCTTTGCTCGTGAAAATTAAAGAGCATAAATACCCAAGAGTTATAGCCACGGTAATTCCACCCGATGTAGCGGTGAGTCCGCCCGTGAAAATGCCGAGAAATCCGCTTTCGTCAACTGCCCGTTCAACACCTTTCGCAATAGCGTATCCAAACCCCGTAAGTGGCACACTCGCCCCACATCCTGCAAAATTTACAATGTAATCGTAAATTCCAATAGCAGTTAAGGCAACACCCGAGCAAACATATAAAACGAGTATTCTTGCGGGCGTTATTTTGGTTTTATCAATTAAAATTTGCGCTATGACGCAAAGAATACCACCTACCAAAAACGATAAAATACAATGCGTGAATACTTCCATTTTACACCTCTAAATGAACTAAATGAGCCACAGCCGGTATTGAACCGCCTTGAAAAATCGTCATAGGACTCATAAGCGCCCCTGTGCCGATAAAAAGCACATTTTTGAGTTCTTTTTTCTCCATTCTGCCAAGAATATTACCTGCAAGCACACTCGCACTACAACCGCAACCGCTACCGCCTGCGTGCTTGTCTTGTTTCTTTAAATCGTAAATCATAAGACCACAGTCTGCGTGATTAGTGCGAATATCAATTCCATCTTTTAAAAGTAATTCTTTCAATATTTCGCTACCCTCATATCCTAAATCGCCCGTCAAAATTAAATCAAATTCCGAAACATTCCGCCCTGAGCCGTCGAAATATCTTTTAATCGTATCAATGCAAGCAGGCGCCATTGCCGCCCCCATATTGTTAATATCGCTAATTCCCATATCAAGACTCTTGCCAAATAAAACTTCGCTTATTTTGACATTTCCCGCATCTCCTAAAATGAATGCCCCTGCACCCGTTACAGTCCATTGAGAAGTTGGTGTTCGCTGACCACCGTATTCTAACGGAAAACGAAATTGCCGTTCACTTGCACAATAGTGTGATGATGTAACGCAACCAAATCGCCCAACATTTCCGCTATCAAACAAAACAGAGCCAAGCCCCAAGGATAAAGCGCAAGTCGAACAAGCACCGTATAAACCGATATAAGGAACATCGAAATCCACAAGCCCGTAACTTGACCCTACGCACTGATTGAGTAAATCCCCTGCAAGTAATACATCAAGGTCCGTGTCGTGAATATTTCCGCGCTTTAATGCGCCTAAAAGCGCAAGTCGTTGCATTTCACTCTCTGCCATTTCCCACGATTTTTTGGAAAATTTGTTGTCTTCACTCCAAATATCAAAGCAATCGCCAAGCGGACCTTCTTTTTCGTGACTTCCTACCACACTGTAATATGAAATCACTCGTGGCGGATTTTTTAGTTTAATAATCTCTTTCATAAATCACCCGAATTATCAAATTCCTGCAAAATAATAAATAAAACCGTAAATAACACCAGATGTAAGCCCGTATAAAATTACAGGACCGGCAATGGCAAAAATCTTTGCTCCAACACCGAAAATTGACCCCTCGCTTTTTGTATCTACCGCAGGAGAAACAATCGCATTCGCAAATCCTGTTATAGGGACAAGTGTGCCAGCCCCTGCTATTTTTGCTATATTGTCAAAAACACCTATTCCCGTGAGCAGTCCGGCAATGATAATAAGTGAAATCGAGGCAACAGTGCTTGCATCTTGTTCACGAATGTTAAGATATAAGTATAACTCCTTGAAAAGTTGACCTAAGGTGCAAATTCCACCGCCGAATATAAATGCGAAAAAGCAATTTTTTAACGAACTTGATTTTTTTGCTCTTGCCTTAACATATTTTCCGTAATCGTTTTTGTTCATAAATTATACCTGACTAAATTTTTGTTTATTCGTAGTTTGCCACGGTAGGTAAAAAATATTCAAAAAGGTTGACAAAAAGCAAAGAAAGTTGTATTATATATAATAAGGAGGTGAATTTGAAATGGGAGAAAAAACAAACAAATTCAAACGCAAAGTAAAGAAAATTGCAAGAAAGACAAGTAAGGCTGTCGGTAAAACTGTCGACACTGCAAAGTATAGCATGAAACTTAAAGCGACCGAAGGCGACCTTAACGAAAAGTTTGAGGAACTTGGAAAACTTTACTATGCATATGAGAAAAACAAAAATCAAGATGCAAAGGTTCTTTTGGATAAATGCCTTGAAGAAATAGAAGAAATCGGTAAAAAACTTCTTGAAATAAGAAGAGAACTTGCAAAAGTAAAAGGTGAAATAGTATGCACAAAATGTGGTGCGTATGCTTCTTCAAATAAAAATACTTGCCCAAGTTGCGGTTCAACACTTGAAAGAATTGAAGTTGTTGTCGTAGAACCGATTGAAGAAAATAACGGCGAGGAATAAGTTTGATGTTGAATTTAAAAATTTTTGAATTCATAAAATCTTGAATTTATAAATTTAAAACATCATAAATTCCAAAAAATCAAAAAAACAAGCAAAATAAAGCAAAATAAAGCGAAAGGGGAATAAAATGAAAGAATTTTTTCAAAATTTTTGGAACAATATCTACACATATTTAACTGACCCTGCATCGTATAAAAGACTCGGTATGATAATTCTCGGAATTCTCGTTATAGTAGTCGGATGCAAACTTGCAAGGTCAATTACAAAGAAACTTCAAGGTTCAAGAGCGATGAGCCGTTTCTCAATGACAATTCGCACATTCCTTGGCCATATAGTTGCGATTGCACTTTATATATTGGTGTTCTTGTTCGGTGCAAGCATTATAGGATTTGATATTTCCGTATTCGGCACACTTATTGCATCAGCAGGACTAACAATCGGTCTTGCAATGCAAGGTAGCCTCTCAAATATCGCAGGCGGAGTTATGGTTGTAGGACTTAAACCGTTTGAAGTTGGCGATTACATTGAGTCAAGCGGAGTAGGCGGAACAGTTACTGATGTTGCAATCTTCTACACAACACTTACAACACCTGACAACAAGAAAATCGTAGTGCCAAACGGCTCACTTTCAAACTCAATAATTACTAACTATTCAGCAAACGATACAAGAAGACTTGATCTTACATTCGGTATTTCTTATAACACCGATCTTGATCTTGCAAAGAAAGTTCTTCTATCCTGTGCAAAACTCGATGATAGAATTCTTAGCGATCCTGCTCCTGTTGTATACATTACCGCACACGGTGATAGCGCAGTATCCGTTCAACTTAGAGTGTGGGTTAGAAAAGAAAATTATTGGGATGTTAACTTCGCTATGATAGAACAAGTTAAACGCTCGTTTGACCAACTCGGAGTTGAAATTCCATTCCCACAAATGGATGTTCATCTTGTAAAATAATAAAACAAAATAAATGCTCCCTCAAAGGAGCATTTATTTTTTTGCTATAAAAGATTTTAGAGTCGATTTTTGTAATCACAACCCCAATTTCTAACCCGTAAAACCGATATTTTTACCGCTTACTGATAAAATTTAATCATTCAATTAGTATCAATCATATAAAAATGAAATTATTTTCAATCGCCTTTTCCGTGATTTTTAGCAAAATAGACATTTGTCTAAAATTCGACTTTTAGCGAAAAAACAGTCGTATTGTCGTAAAATGACGGCATTTACCCCTAAAAACAACACTTCAAACTAATATATAAACATATTATCATATGTTCATATTTTTGTATTGAACGGAACTCTCCTCAATTTTTGCAACAATTTTATCTCCCGATTTTATTTTATTTGCCAAAAGTTCATCACAAAGCGTATTTTCAATGTATTTAATGACCGTTCTTCGAATTTCCCTCGCTCCCCAAGTCTTGTTAAATCCTTTTTTCGCAATAAACTCAACGCAATCACTTGGAAATTCTATTTGAATACCTTTTGCATTCATTCTATTTGAAATCTCATCAAGAAGCAAAACGCAAATTTTCTTCGCATCATTTATATCAAGAGTCTTGAAAACTACCGTTTCATCAAGACGATTTAAAAATTCAGGCGGAAAATTCTTTTTTAGTTCCAAATTCGTTTCGTGTTCAGGCAAAATATGATCGCCAAACCCAAGCGGATTTGATGACGCGCGCTCGCTTCCTATATTCGATGTTAAAATTATAATAGCATTTTTAAAACTCACGCGCCTACCTTTTGAACTTGTAAGTGTCCCGTCTTCGAGAATTTGCAGAAGTAAATTGTAAATGTCTGAGTGCGCCTTTTCAATTTCATCAAATAAAACGACAGAGTGGGGATTTCTCAAAATCGCCTCAATCAACACGCCCTCGTCCTCGTATCCAACATATCCGGGCGGTGCGCCGATTAGTTTTGATACTGAGTGCTTTTCGGAATACTCCGACATATCAAGACGGATAAATGCTTCTTTTGAACTAAAAAGTTCCTTTGCGATTTTTCTTGCTAAAAGCGTTTTGCCAACTCCCGTAGGACCAACGAACAAAAATGATGCAATCGGTCGCGCCTCATCTCTCATTCCAAGTTGACCGCGTTTTATTCCGTTAACAACCGACTCAATAGCGCACTCTTGACCGATAATATCGCGTGATAGATTTTCTTTTAGTCCTCGTAAACGCTCAAACTCAAAATCCGACCTGCTCGAAATAGGAATTTTAGTCCGTAACGATACAACTTCTTCAATATCATTAAGCGAAAGTTCAATCACCTTCATTTTTTCGGACAGTTCGCTTTCTTGTTCGGATTTTAACTCCAAAATAAGCGATGCCTCTTTGTCGCAAAGAGAAGATGCAAGGTCAAAATCGGAATCTAATATAGCATTTTCTTTATCAATTCGACATTCTTCGAGTTCATCTTCCAAAGAGCGCATTTTGTCGCTTTTTTCACTACACCTCATTTTAACACTTGCGCATGCCTCGTCAAGTAAATCAAGTGCCTTGTCTGGTAAAAACCTGTCGTGTATATATTTTTCCGACAAATCAATAGCACGGGAAAGTGCCTCATCACTTATTTTGAGTCCGTGATAAGACTCGTAAGAAGAGCGCACACCTTGTAACATTTCAAGCGCCTCATCTCTTGTAGGCTCATTTACATAAATAGCCTGTAACCGCCTGTCAAGTGCGCTATCTTTTTCGATGCTACCTCTATATTCTTTAATAGTCGTAGCGCCAATTAACTGTAAATCTCCCCTTGCAAGAGAAGGTTTTAAAATGCTTGATGCGTCAATTGCCCCTTCCGCACCGCCAGCGCCCATAATTATATGAATTTCATCAATAAAAAGAATGATGTTTGGATTAGCCTTCGCCTCGTTTATAATACATTTCATTCTTTCTTCAAATTCACCGCGGTATTTCGTTCCTGCAACGATGGTTGCGAGGTCCAAAGAAACGATAATTTTATCCCTCAATTCACTCGGCACATCACCTTGGCAAATCCGCCTCGCAAGTCCCTCTACAATTGCAGTTTTGCCCACCCCAGGCTCACCGATAAGACAGGGATTGTTTTTGTTTCTTCTACACAAAATTTGAATAAGCCTGTTTATCTCTTTGTCCCTACCGATAAGCGGATCAAGTTTGCCCGATATAGCAAAACGATTAAGACTCTTACCAAAAGCGCAAAGATTTGGCGCACCAACAATTTCTTGACCTTTTGCCTCACCAATACTTGCTATCGTTTCACATAGAGAACGCACTTCGTTTTTAAGACCCTGTATCGATATTCCAATAGTAGACAGTAGCCTTGAAGCCACGCAGTCGCCCTCGTCACACATAGCATAGAGAATATGCTCCGTTCCTACAAGAGAAGTGCCAAACCTTTTTGCAAAGGCAAGCGCCCCTTCGAGTATTTTCTTGCATTTGGGAGATACGGCATCACCAAGAGAAAAATTTGATCCACACCCCGAAATTTCAACCACACGGTCGCGTATTTTCTCGAAATCAGCACCTTTTTCCTCGAGCATTTTTCTTGCCACACATTCAGTCACACCAATCCCAAGTAGCAAATGCTCCGAGCCTATGTATGTGTGTCCAAGTGAGGAGGCCTCTTTTTTCGCCCCCTCAAGCACCTGTTGAGATTTTATCGTAAAACGGTTAGTCATATAGCACCCTCTCATTCCGTTGTTTTGGGACATAGTAGTCCGTTTGATAGAGTATTGCCCCAATTTTTAGATAAAATTCAATATCTTTGCATAAGTGCGCTTTCATATTCGTCAAAAAGTGCCTCAAGTGTTGCTCCGTCTATAATTCCGTTGTCATCAAGTAGGTTTTTTCTTTGAAAAGAGCGAATGGCATCTACGGTTTGCGCATCGTAAACACCCGTAAATTTTTGATTTCCCAATTCATCGTGATTTGGAGAAATTGTAAGGAGCATGTATTGAATAACGAACACAAGGTCATTTATTTCGTTTGGCAAAATGGCAAAATTCGTATTTGACGGCACAAGTTGAACTTTTCTCACCCCACGCCTTTCAAACCTTGTCTTATCGTGAACAGAAAGTCGGATCGTAGCCATGTCGTTCTGT
>JAZNJK010000225.1:0-5926 GCA_045578005.1 Eubacteriales bacterium
CACATATCGACAAACAAAAAACCGACACTGTGTGTCGGTTTTTGTTTTAATAAGACTATTGTTCCTTTTTAGAACTTGCTTTCAAATTTATCGCAACCTTTATCCGGGCTAACGCGTTCTTCCCTACAAGTCATATGGAAACAATACCAACCATCATCGTCTGTGAGAACATGTCGGCAATTTCTACAATTTCCGTTAGTAGAGGTTCTCGTTCCATAGTTTGCTTCATACGATGTGCGTTTGCTTTCAAATTTAGGGCAACCCCAATTTGGATTTACATAATCTAAACTGCATGTCCTGTGAAAGCAATAATATCCTTGTTCATCTGTATAAACATGAAAGCAATCTTTACACTTGCCGCTTTGAGTAGTTTTATATTGCGAAAAACTCGCCTTCACTTCTGGCATTTTAAACGATTTACAATCATATCTCGATGTTTCAAGATCAAGCATAACCCCCGTCTTTTCGCATCGGTCTTTGTCGATACCGTGATGACCAGGAAAGTATCCACCCTCTTTAAAGTATATGCATTTTTTACATTTATCAAGTGGAATTAAATGAGAAAGATATTCGCGCCGTTTTTCTTCTTTTATGCGTTTTTCTTCTGCTTCCAAATTTTTTCTTCGTCTTTCTTCTTCCGTCTTGCGCGCCTTTTCTTCTGCCTCTTTTCTTTCCCTTTCCCTTCGTTCTGCCTCTTCTTTATTTCGTCTCTCTATTTCCTCATTTTCTCTTTTTTCGGCACGCTTTCTTTCAGCAACAGCTCTTTTCATCGCAAGAGACTCTTCAAAACTCCTTGAAACGGTGTTTTTTGCTAAAAATTTATGACAAGATGTGCGACCATCACAAGATTTCCCTTCGTCCGTTGCATAACAATATGAAAACTCCTTCTTATTTGCCTCTCCGTTTATGTATACTTTTTCGGTTACAGTATCGAAATAAGCGCATCCACCACAAATCAAGCGGTTTTCTTTTTCTCTTATCTTTCCGCTATTTGCTTTTTCGATCTCGATGATAGCCGCCATTCTTCTTGAAAGGTTTTCTTTTTCTTCACTTGTAAGCATTGCTATTAAAGAAAACTTCTCGCAAGGTTCAAGTTTGTCATTTATACGAACATCTTTTTCAAAATAACAGCAAAAATGGTCCTTGAAAAAAGAAAAGTCCTTTTTATACTCTCTCCTACTTATTTTCCCAAAATACGCACAATCTTGGCATCGTGCCATTCCCGTGGCTACTATTCGGTCTCTTTCTTCCTTTTTCAGTTTTCGTTCCGTTTCTTCTGCAATCACTCTTTGCCTGTTTGCCTCTTCTTCGGATTTTCGCTTTTCCTCCTGCAATCTTGTTTGTTCTTCTTTTTCTAACAACTTATATCTCTCGTTACATCCACGCTCCATTTTTTCCAAGTTCTTTTCACGGGTTTCGCACGCTTTTTTATCTTTTTTGGTTGTGAAAAAAGCGCACATATCCGCTCCGTATCTATAAAAAGCACCCAAAACTACAGATTCTTCGTAATCTCTCCACTTTGTTTGATCTTTAGGAAGGCGATGAGATCCAAGACACATTCCCGTTTTCGCCTCAAAAAATGCACACTTCTTGCACTTGCGATATGTCTTTTCGCTATTTTTAAAAACCTCATACATAAGTTTATCGACAAAAGAACCACGATGATAGTCAACCATAGTGTGCCGACCCAAAACTCGTTCTTTCTTAAGTTTTTCCTTTTCCGACTTAAGTGACTCTATTAGTTGCTTAAATGTTTTCATGTTTTCCCTCTTAATAAAAATAAATTCTCTATAAATTCATTCTAACATTTCACTGCTTTTATGTCAAGAACTTTGATGAGATTTCCGTCACATCGTCGAGGACAAATTTGCTATCACAAACGGACATAAAAAAGATAACTTGCAAATTTCTTTGCAAGTTATCAACATTAAAATATTACGAAAAATTAGTGATAAACAAACACATCTAAATATATTTGTCTATTTTGTTCCTCGTCGTTGCAGCAATCACTTATTTTCAAGAACTGTGAGAATTTTCTTCAAAAGGTCCTCGGTTGTTGGGTTTGCAAGACGGTCAGCGATTGCTTTCGCCTCTGCTTCTGCCTTTGCCTTCTCTTCTACCTCTTTCTTGTCAGCGAAGTATGCCTCAACTGCAACCTTATCTCTCAACTTAATGCCCTTTGCCTTCATAGCCTTCTTGTCTTCTTTGCTAATCTTACCGGGTTTTGGGTCTTTAAGATTGTTGATTGCTCGAACAATGCAGAAAAGAACAAGTGCGGTTACAAGGAAGTTGATGATTGCGATGATGAGTGAGCCCCAGTCGATGTAGTAACACTTCGCAAGGTCAATGATTTGATTGCCGTCTGCGTCAAGTGTGTAAACTTTCTCGCCAAGGAATGTGTATGCGCTCTCAAACGCACCGTCTCCGAAAACCATAGCAAGCACAAAGTTGATGATTGGTTTCAAAACAAAGTTGCTAACTCCGTTTACGATTGCGGTAAATGCTCCACCGACAATAACACCGACTGCCATATCAAGCACATTTCCGCGTGTGATGAATTTCTTGAATTCTGCAAAAAATTTCTTCATTTTTTCTTTCTCCTGTATATTTATTTCTTACTTTTTCTTTGGAAAAAGAAAAAGTAACAAAAAGAAATCGATCTAAAATAAAATCAAGGTATTGTTTTTCTCGCCACCCGAGGCTCTCGGGTCACCTGAGCGTAGCGAACGGGGGAAATCAAATCATAAATAATTACCGAGCAATATTCTTCATGGCGTTAGCCAATTCATGACCGAAGGTCAATTCATGCGATTTATCGCAATTCATGACAGTTTACTGTCAATTCATGTTCGCTTGCGAACAATTCATGTGCGAAGCACAATTCATGCACCACAGGTGCAATTCATGTTCGCTTGCGAACACTATCAAACATTGATAAATGATAGAAGTATCGGTAGCACGAAGTGAAGCGCAACGCCAAGGAGCAAAAATGCGAGCATTCCAAGGACATAAATCCATATTTTTACATCTTTTTCGTAACGACGTTTCGCCATTTCGACCTTTTCACTATCAATATAAAACTGTGCCGTCGAGAAGTCGTCCTCACCGTCGCTGTTCTTTGGGACACTACCGCCAACAACACTGACAATTTTGCGAAGAACCGAACTATCCCTAAGGAAGTATCTATAAAACGCATTATTTTTGCCAAGAAGTGTGAGCGTTGTTGCGTTTTCTTCCCCTACTGATGTTTCAAGAAGAAGTCGCACAAGTGAGCCAAGGACACGCATTTGGAAGAAGTAAACGCTAAATGCAAGCATTGCTCCTATGCAAATGCCCCAAACGAGAATTTCCGTCGTCAAAATGTGTCCTATAAAATGCGAATCGTATAAGGTCATATAGCGCCCTCAACGATTTTTTTGCCACAAATCTTAACAAGAATTTCTTCAAGGTCCTCATTGTCGCTAAATTCAATTTGAACGACCTTGTTCTTGCCTTTTGCCTTGATTTTGATTTGTCTACCGCTAAGGTCTCTTGCTCTTGTTTCGAGGTCCTTAACATAATCAACCTCATACGGTGGAACTTTTTCCTCTTGTCCTGCGATATCAAATGCCTTATTAAGTCTTTTTACAAGGTCCTCAGTGTCACGGACGGAGAGTGCGCCATCAAGCACTTTAATAGCGGTTTCTACGACGATATTCTTATCTTTAAGACCAAGCAATGCTCTTGCGTGACCTGCGGAAATATCGCCCGTTTTGAGCATTTCAAGAACATCTTCGGGAAGTTCAAGAAGTCTTAAAGTATTCGCAATAGCCGAACGGGATTTACCGATACTTTGGCTAAGTTGCTCTTGTGTGAGGTCAAACTCTTGCATAAGAGTTGCAAATGCCTGTGCCTCTTCGTAAGGATTGAGGTCTTCACGCTGAATATTTTCGATAAGCGCAATTTGTGCGGTTTTAAGGTCGTCCGCGTCCAAAATAACAACAGGAATTTCGCTAAGTCCTGCAAGTTTTGACGCTCTATATCTGCGCTCTCCTGCGATGATTTGATAGTAACCACTCTCCATTAAACGGACAGCGATAGGTTGAATGAGTCCGTGTGCACGAATGCTATCAGCGAGTGCTTCAAGCGCCTCGGTATCGAAATATTTACGAGGTTGGTCGCTCTTTGTTTCGATTTGAGAAAGTTTGAGCGTGGTATTCGACTCCTTCTTATTTTCTACAACCGCCTCGGTGTAGTTGTCGGCAAAAATCGACGAAATGCCTTTTCCAAGACCTGTTTTTCTCATATTAAAATCCTCCTGTTCGAGATATAACTTCTTTTGCAAGTGCGCCATATTCAAGCGACGGCTTGGAATACTTTGCGTAATAATATATCGGCTCACCGTAACTTGGTGCTTCACAAAGACTTACCGCGCGTGAAATTTTCGTGTCAAAGAGCAAGTATCCGTAATGCTCATTTAGTTCTTCAAGCACTTGATTGCATATTTTGAGCCGTGAATTAAACATCGTTACAAGCATACCAAGAATGCTTAATTTCGGATTATATAACTCCTTCACCTTCTTGTAAGTCCACATAAGTTGCGTAAGACCTTCAAGTGCGTAATATTCGCATTGTAGAGGAATTATTATAGAATTACTTGCGCTAAGCGCATTTATTGTAATTAGCCCAATCGACGGTGGGCAATCTATGATTATGTAATCAAAAAGGTCGTTTTCTTCAAGTTTTTTGAGTTGCTTTTTAAGGAAAAACTCTCTTTCGGGCTCGGTAGTGAGTTCGTAATCCGCCGCCGCAAGTGACACATTTGAGGCAATGAGCGACAAATTCGGAAATGCGGTTTCAATAATGGCATCTCGTATATCAACTGCGCCCACAAGAACCTCGTATGAGGTGTTTTTAGCCTTGCTTTTAAGCACTCCAACTCCGCTTGTCGAACTTCCCTGTGGGTCAAGGTCGATAAGTAAAACCCTGTGCTTTGCAACCGAGAGCATTGTCGCTGTGTTTATTGCCGAGGTCGTTTTCCCTACTCCGCCCTTCTGATTAACGAAGGATATGACATTCAACTTATGCACCTCGTGTTGTTCGTTTGTTTGTTTGTTTGTTTGTTTGTTTGTTTGTTTGTTTGTTTATTAGTTTGTTTATTAGTTTGTTCGTTAGTTCGTTCGCATCGCCTTTTCTCTTGTCCCTTTCGCCGTTTCACACTTTGTTCACAATTTGTTCATATTTATAACACATTTAATTAACATTTGGCCCTAAAAAGCGAACAAAAGCGCTCACAATCACGCAAAAGCGCACAAAAGCGATACCAAGTTGGCAAAAAGGCTCGTGTGCCCACAATAAAGAAGCGACAAATATGGCGATACTTTTACTTATAAAGAGTATAACATATATATATTATAAAATCAAGTGCAAAAATGAAAATCCAATCAAAAAATTTTACCAGGCGGTGCGGACCGCCAGCCAAATGCCGATATCGTGCAAAAAGAGTTGTTTCAATCCGCTACGAAGCAATTTTCTAACAATAAATTCACGGTCGAGGGCGGTGCGGACCGCCAGCCAATTGCCGATATCGTGCAAAAAGAGTTGTTTCAATCCGCTACGAAGCAATTTTCTAACGCCAAAGGTCGTTTTCACCTCAACATTTTGGCAAAAGCAAAGAAAAACCGCATAAAACCTACACTTCTCTTTCGCTAAAAACACGATGATACTGAGAGGCGGTGCGGACCGCCACAAAGGCTTCCCGCCATGAATTGCGATAAGTCGCATGAATTGTGCTTTGCACATGAATTGTTCGCAAGCGAACATGAATTGGCTAACGCCATGAAGAATATTGCTTCGTAGTGGACAGAAGAAATCACTACTGCACGAAGTCGGAGTTTGGGTGTCGAGCCTCTCGACTGCTCGGGGAGTGCATAAACAACCCCTACTA
>JAZNJK010000226.1:0-5682 GCA_045578005.1 Eubacteriales bacterium
TCGCAACCTTGCCAAAATCATCTAAAAATACATCGGTTTAAGGTGCTTTGCATTTTAGAACGAGCCAAAAGGCTTGTATTCAAGGCAAAATTTTGCCGATATATAAAAATATTTCAAAAAATTTTAACACAGAAGACGGGACTTTTGTCCGTTCAAAAACTGGTTCGTTCCATTCCCGTCAGGCATAGAAAAGCGTGCGAAAATTTTCGAAAAAAATTCAAAAAATCTATTGACAAATAGGGAATAATATGGTATTATATTGCCGTAGTTAGCAGTGGCTAACTTTTGAAATGTGATAATTTAAAGAGGAATTTATAATGAATTTAAGAAGCGCCCAAGACGGAAAAGAATACATTATAAAAAAAATAGAAACTAATGATGAGGAACTAAACGCATTCTTGTTTTCGCTTGGTTGTTATAGCGGAGAGAAGATCACCGTTGTCCGCCATTCAAGGAGCGGTTGCGTTATTTCCATAAAGGACGCAAGATATAGCATTGACAATCCCCTTGCGGAAGCAATTATAGTAGTCGAGTAATCTATCCAAAATAAAATCAAAACACGCCTCGTATATGGGGGCGAATTGTTTTGCCAAAGAGTTAGCCTTGGCTAACTTGTGAAGTTGAATAAAATATCTGTATAAATAAGACAAGGAGAAATTTATGAGAATTGCCTTGACAGGAAACCCCAACTCAGGAAAAACGACTATGTTCAATGCCTTAACGGGCAGTAGCGAAAAGGTCGGAAACTGGGCAGGAGTTACCGTTGACAAAAAGGAACATTCGGTTAAAAAGAAATACACAGGTGGGGAGCAAATTGTTGCAGTTGACCTTCCCGGTGCGTATTCCATGTCACCTTTTACAAATGAGGAAAGTATCACAAGCGATTATGTAAAAAGAGAAAATCCCGATGTTATTTTGAATATCGTTGATGCTACAAACCTAAGCCGTAGCCTTTTCTTCACTACACAACTTTTGGAACTCGGTATTCCTATGGTTGTTGCACTTAATAAACAGGATATAAATGAGAAAAAGTCAATAAGCATTGATGCCGAGGAACTTTCAAAAAGGCTCGGTTGTCCCGTAATCAATACCGTATCAACATCGGCTAAGGGACTTAAAGATGCGATAAAATCCGCAATTTCGCGTGTTCATACCGAACAAAGTGCACCGTATATTCAACCCAAAATTGACTCTACCGATAAAACCGCTGTTGAAAAGGCGGACAGGGCGCGTTTTGAGTTTGTAAATGGCATTGTCAAAGATGTCGAGGTGCGCAAGACCCGAACAAGCGAAAGAAACATCGGCGACAAAATTGACGAGATTTTGACAAATAAGTGGCTCGGCATTCCGATTTTCGCACTCGTTATGTGGGCGGTATTTTGGATTTCACAGGCAGGACCTGGCGTGTGGCTTTCTGAGGGAATTGATGTTGGAGAAACACACCTTTGGGGACTCGTTGACTGTATTGGTTGGTTTAAAGAAATCGTTGCCGTATGGCTTGACGGAGCGCACCACATAATCCAAGCAATCATTCTTGAAGGTATAATTGAGGGTGTTAGCGCCGTTGTCGGTTTCTTGCCCTTGGTTATGATTATGTATTTCCTTATCGCCTTGCTTGAAGATTGTGGATATATGGCTCGTGCAACTGTTGTCCTTGACCCGATTTTCAAAAAAGTCGGTCTTTCGGGAAAATCCGTCATTCCGTTCATCATTGGAACAGGATGCGCAATCCCCGGTGTTATGGCATGTAGAACAATCCGAAACGAGCGCGAAAGAAGGGCAACTGCATTACTCGCACCATTTATGCCTTGCGGAGCAAAACTTCCCGTTATCTCACTCTTTGCGGGTGCATTTTTCAGCGAATCCGCATGGGTAGGAACACTTATGTATTTCGTGGGAATTCTCGTAATACTCCTTTGCGCTCTCCTTGTAAACGCAGTAACAGGTCATAGAGCGAGAAAATCATTCTTCATCATTGAACTTCCCGATTATAAATCACCGTCCTTTAAACTTGCATTTAAGTCTATGTGTCAAAGAGGATGGTCATACATAGTAAAAGCGGGAACAATAATTCTCGTGTGCAACTTCATAGTTTATATGATGCAAACATACAGTTGGACCTTCAAGTTTGTTGAAGATCCATCGGACTCAATCCTTGCATCAATAGCAACTCCAATCTCGTATATCATCGCACCAATTGTCGGTGTAGCCCTTTGGCAACTTTCCGCCTCGGCAGTTACGGGATTTATCGCAAAAGAGTGCGTCGTTTCCACCCTTGCAACCGTATTTATGTTTGACCACTTGATAAACGAGGACCTTGAGGCCATCGGCTCGGTAGGTGCGTCAAATATGGGCGGAATATCTGCCGTCGCAGGTCTTGCATTCCTTATGTTCAACCTCTTTACACCACCATGCTTCGCCGCAATCGGAGCGATGAATGCGGAATTAAAGAATAAAAAATGGCTCTTTGCAGGTATCGGACTTCAATTTTCAGTGGGATATGTGCTTAGTTTCCTCGTGTTCTTCTTTGGAACACTCTTCACAGGTGGAAACCTTGGCGATGCGTGGATGCCAATTCTCGGTTGGATAGTAGTTTTGTCAATCGTTGCCATATTCTCCGTTCTTATCATTAGAAAAAATAATGAATTAAAGAAAGAAGCGGAAAAGAGGGCATAACTATGGGACTTGTTGATTATATCGCAATAGCGCTAATCGCCCTTGTTGTTGGCGGAGCAGTATTCTATATCGTGCGTGCTAAAAAAAGAGGTCAAAAGTGTATCGGTTGCCCCTACGCAAAAACCTGTAATAAGAATTGCACTTGCACCGTAAACCTCGAAAAAACCGAAGAAGACAGTCCAAACGACAAATAAAACAAAATGAGATGTGCTTGCCACATCTCATTTTTTCTTTAATTTTGACACTTAAAAATGTTTGTGAAAAATGCCCAAAAAACCGCATCGAAATTTGGAGAAATTTCACAAAAATTCGGGGGGGGGGTGAATTTTATTTGTGCATATTGACAAGGACTTTTTTGTGTGTTATACTTTACTCACATTCGGGCAAAATTACTTGCACACCAAACATTCCAAACTCCTCGAAATAGTCAACCATTCCGTGATAATCGGACACAATCTTTGATATGATTTTCGTTCCGTATCCGTGGAGTTGCGGTTCGCTTTTCGTTGTTGAAAGGTCTTTGTTTTGCGAAAGCACCGATTTTGCGACGGTGTTCTTGCATATGATAATTCTATTTGAATTTTGATTCATAAAGAGTAACTCAATCCTTTTTGACCCATTCCCTTTAACTTCATCAAGCGCACGCACCGCATTGTCGAGAATGTTGCCGATAAGACACGCGAGGTCGGTATCCTTTATGTCCGACAAGTCACCGATAGACCCTGAGATAACAATTTTTGTATCACGCAAGCGAGAAAGTTTAGAATTGATAAGATAATCAAGCACAAAGTTGTCCGTTTTTGCAATTTGATAACCCCCGACAATTTCGGGTAGCAACTTTTCGATGTATTCACGGCAAGAGGTAGGATCATTGTCGGCAAGTCCTGAAATGACGGTTAAATGTTGCCTCATATCGTGCTGTAACTGTCTTGCACTTGTCCACATGGCGGAGACTTCATTGTGCCGAGTCTTTTCAAACTCTATTTTTTCTTGTAGCATTGAAAGTTCATATTTGTCTTTTTGATACTTTTGAATATTGAAAACGAGAAAATAGAGCGCAATATTTGAAAACGCAAACGCAAGGGTGATTATCAGTGCTTGAAGTTGAATGTTTTTCTCGTTTGAAACCGATGCAAGTGCCATAGTTGAGGCAAGACCTAACACGGTTACAATGGAAAAGGAAAATACGAGAATTCCGTGACGACCCTCGATGGAACAGTCCGAGCCAAAACCTATAAGCATGAGTTTCAAAACTACAAAAAGGCAAATTTTGTGAATGATGGGGTAAATAACTCTAAAAATTCCGTTTGAGCCTTGCATTAACGCATCGAAATCCTTGATAGTGTGTGAAATCACAAAATACAAAAGAGAAGATAAAAGCACGAATACGATTTCGAAAATACAAGCGGAGAAAAGCCCTCTAATGTAATTTTTGTTGCATATGAGCAGTGCGTATGCGATGTATAAAATAAGGAAGATTACCGTGCCGAGAAGGTTAAAACCTTTAAGCAGTAGGTCATTTAAAACGGAAAACGCAAAAATCACCAAAACCGAGGGCAAGGCAAACTTGTTTTTGCACGGTGAAAACGACACATTGTTAAATTTACTTATAAAATACACGCACAAAAGTGCATCGAAAAGAGAGATTGCAAATTCAAAAAATATCATATCATACTCTCCTTCTCGTCCATTCCATATATGCGCGTTTAAATTCGACAAACCGCTTTCTTGAAATAGAAAGTATTTTTCCGTTTTTCATAACGAGATACCCGTCCGAACTTATTTTTTCGATATGTTCAAGACTGACAATATAAGCGGAGTGAATTCGGAAGAAATCAAGCGATTGTGTTAAAGATTCGAGTGATTTCATAGTTCCTCTGACGCGGTATTCTTTGTCGTGAATGGTTTTTATGCAAAAATAATTCTTTTCGCCCTCGAAAAACAAAATATCCTTTACTCTAAACGACCTTTCGCCATTTGTCGTGTCGAAAAGGAGAGATTTGTTGCCAAGCGTCCATTTTTCTATAATTCGTTTAAGGGTTCTATCGAGTTCCTTGTCAAGATGTCCCTTTCTAAGAAAGGCAAACGGGCAAAACTCAAACGATGTGTAAACAAAATCATCATAAGCCGAAACGAAAATAATGGTCGTGTCGGGATAAATATCTTGAAGCGTTTTCGCAAGTTCAAACCCGTTCGTTTTAGGCATATCAATATCAAGAAATAAAATGTCAATTACTCCGTCCTTTAAGTATTCAAGCACCTCTTCGGCACACGAAAATGCAGGAGCAAGAGAAATGTCGAGTTTGTCAGGGGCGCAGTAGGCAAGAAGCCTTTCTATGCGCGCTCTTAAAAGTTGAGCAAAACTCAAATTGTCGTCGCAAAGTGCAATAGTCATATCAAATCCTCTTTCCATTTCGAACTTTTGATATGTCTATTTTATCATAAAACCGCCACATAAATCAACATTTGATACAAAATGTTGTAATTTAGGGATAAAAAGCACCGTTTTAGGGACAAACTTGAAAAAATAGCCAACTTTTTGCAAAAAAGCAACACAATATAAGAGAAACGACTGTTAAAACAATGTTGCAATTTATCCCATAAAAACGATGAAATATCCCAACCGTATTGAATTTACTAAACAATGTGTTAAAATTTGACCAAGGACAATACCAAACACCAAATACCCAACACTCAAACATCGACAAGCCTACAACCTTTATCTTACGGAAGGTGCGAACTTGTCAAACACACATATATTTGACCTCTATGAAAAAACAACAGGAGAAACAAATGAAAAAATCAAAAAAAGAACGAAAAGTCAAAGTCAAAAAAGAAAAAAAGACAAGACTTTCCCCTAAGGCTGTAATAAAAGACTCTGCCTATGCAATAAGGCTAATTGCAGGCACAGCCCCCGCTGTATTTGTAACGCGTCTTCTTTCTCAAATAATGTATACAGTAATATCTTTCGTCGTAGGAACATATTCGCTAAGATACATAATAAAC